>DATALJ010000166.1:0-7528 GCA_036261135.1 Bacteroidales bacterium | reverse complement strand
AAGTGCGATATTGCATAAACATTTTCGTAGAATACTAATTAATATAATTCTGTTAAAAATTGTATAAAGAAAATAAAACTAATTGCAACAAAAAACAGACCACTTATTAGATGCTGTTTTTAAGAAAAACTTGCATGAGAATTTAAGAATTGAAAAAATCCAGAATCTATCTTTAATACACTTTCGTACTAAATTAACTTACCCATTATTTTCTATGTTGTTAAACATCTTTCTCCAAGATACACTACAACCATCCAAAAATAATTTTCAACCCTTAAACTAAAATATAATCACCCTGTTTTTATCAAAAATATTCATCAAAGACAATAAAACGCATATTTGTTCGATTTATTATTAAAACCATTAAACCTATTACCATGTATTTAAAAAATCTATTAGCAATTAGTTTATTAGCTGCACTCATGTTTAGTAGCTGTAAAAAAGATGAAAAAGGCGACACTATTTTTTTCAGCAATGGCAGTGTTACGGGAACAATCAAAGGTACAAAAGCCGATAATTCCGTTCTCGATGAAACCTTTACTTGGAACAAGTATACCCAGATTGCGGATATGCCTTATTACAAAGTAGACCCGAATGAAGTTCTATTCAATGTCTATTTCAATGATGAGGCAGGAAATGAGTTCAGCCTGCAATTCTTTTTATCGTCATTAACCGACAATACCCCCGGAGGTATTCATTTTGAATTAACTTATTACAAAACAACTGATAATTCAATTTACCGGTTCGAAACATGGTCGAGTGGAAACACTGCCCAGCTCTCCGATTTCTCTTTCGATTCTGCAACCGGAAAACTGAAATGTAAGCTTGATGTTTCAGGCACAAATAATTCCACAGGAAAAAATGCTACAGTTACAGCGAATATTGATGTAACCCTTAAAAAACTGGAAGAATAAAAATACAAAGGGCACGGAAATTCATCCGTGCCCTTTTCGTTTTAATAAATTAACCCATTAATTTATTTACGTTTCAAACCATCAATTTCTTTACGCATTTCGTGAATCATCACGGAAAGCTTGTTTATAGTAGGTGCATCAGGCTCCGGTAGAATAGAACTGATGTATCCCACAGCCTTCCAAATCTCCAGCAACCGATTCATGTGAATTGTATAAGGCTCGTATACCGGATTATCTGATTTTAACCACAATTCGCCGCTTGGATGCAGGAAAACCCTTTTGTACACAACACCTTCATCGCGGGTAACTAATATGTATGTTTTACCATCCTTGATACTGTGCCAATCCGTTAGGTACTCTCCAATAATGTAAGCGCCCGTTGGTATAGGTTCCATGCTGTCGCCCCGTACCTGAAAGGCTCTATAAGAACGCTCCTTGGCTATTTCAGGCAGTGGAAGTGCGAAATGTGGCAGTGAGCCAACATATTCAGGATCGGCATAACCGTTTAAATAGCCGGCCGAAGCTTTTGCAGGAACAACGGTTATCAGTTCGCGGTTATCATGGCCAACTACCGTAGTCAACACCCTCGATGGGCCAGAATAGTGAATTTCATCCTGTGCTGTTTCTCCGTCCTTACTCAAATCGGTATTAATGAGCCTGTCTATAGGAATATTAAAGAATTCACTCAGATCCTGCAAAGCCTGAATCTTAGGACTTGCCCTCCCCTCTTCATAAGAGCCAATAGCAGGTCGGTTCACCCTAATTTTCTCTGCCAACTGATCCTGTGTTAACCCCAGTTTCTTTCGTAAAAATTTAATATTCGGCCCCAACTGATTTTCCATCGATTACTAAAAATATTAGCAAATGTACATCTTTTTGCTAATATTTTTAGTAATTTTGAATAAAAAATAAAGCATGTTTTATGCTGCAACAATCCGTATTCGATAAGCTTAAAATACTAGCCAATGCTGCAAAGTACGATGTATCCTGCGCTTCGAGTGGCACCAGCCGTCCTAACGATGGCAAAGGCATTGGCAATGCCACGCCTTGGGGTGTTTGCCACAGCTTTACGGAAGATGGACGCTGCATTTCGCTATTGAAGATAATGCTTACCAATTATTGCATTTACGATTGTGCATATTGTGTAAACCGCAGGAGTAATGATGTTCAGCGAACGGCATTCAGTGTAAAAGAGATTGTAGACCTCACCATCGAGTTCTATCGCCGCAACTATATTGAAGGCCTTTTTCTCAGTTCGGGAGTGATCAAAACGCCCGATCATACCATGGAACAGATGACCCGTATCGTTAAAGAACTCCGAACCATCCACCGCTACAACGGGTATATCCATATGAAAAGTATACCCGGAGCCAGTGAACAACTCATACGCGAAGCTGGCTTATATGCTGACAGGCTTAGCGTGAATATTGAAATTCCAACCGAGGAAAACCTGAAGATGCTGGCCCCAGAGAAAGATTTTAAGAGCGTACTGCAACCCATGGGCGCTATCCACCAGGGAATTCTCGAAAGCAAAGAGGACCGTAAGAAATACAAAAAAGCACCCCGATTTGCCCCCGCCGGACAAAGTACACAGATGATTATAGGCGCAACACCCGATAGCGACAAACAAATACTCAACCTTGCTTCTGGTCTATACAATGGACAAAGCCTTAAGAGGGTCTATTATTCAGGATTTATTCCTGTAAATAGTTACGACAACCGTTTACCTGCATTAACTGCGCCTCCTCTAAAGCGCGAAAACAGGCTCTATCAAGCCGATTGGCTTATGCGCTTTTACTTCTTCAAGGTGGATGAAATAGTGAATGATGTCCATCCCAATCTCGATCTGGATTTCGATCCAAAGATGGCGTATGCGCTTCGCAATCCCTGGCTTTTCCCGGTTGACATTAACCGGGCCGATTACGAGACCATACTTCGCGTACCGGGCATTGGTGTAAAATCAGCACAGCTCATTGTTTCAGCGAGGCGATACGGAAAAATCAACTCCTCACAGCTTAAGAAGATGGGGGTAGTATTGAAACGCGCCCAGTACTTTATTACCTGCAACGAGCTTTCGTCTCCAACAGTGCAGGACGTGCGCCCTGAATATCTGGGTAAGATATTGCTTGAAAAACCAGAAACTAAGAACTTGCCAAAGTTCGATGGACAATTGAAACTGTTCTAATTAATTGTGTAAATGACAACGCTGCTTTACGATGGATCATTCGAGGGATTTCTTACAATTATCTTCGAGATATACAATCATAAACTCCTTCCTGCCCGGATTGCCAGCAAAGAGCGCTATCAACCACAAATTTTCGACACAGTAGAAGATATTGGAACAGATGAAGAAAAGGCAAAGCGCGTATGGACTGGTTTATGTAAAAAAATATCGGCAGAAGCACAGAAAGCCATATACTACACCTTCCTTTCGGAAGAAGATGAAACGGAAATAGTGCTTTACCGGTACATAAAGAGGATTTTGGCAACAACCCACAAAATAGAACAGAACTTTGGCGATCCGGATATTTTAAAAACATGGCAGATCGCCAAAAAGGTTGCGCATGAATCCCACCGGGTGATCATGTTTGTTCGCTTTCAGAAAACGGCCGACGATATTTACTTTGCTGGGTTTGATCCTCAATATGACGTACTGCCCTTATCGCTAAACCACTTTAAAGACCGCTTTGCGGACCAGAAGTGGGTTTTGTACGACACACGCCGCGATTATGGCTTCTTTTATGACCTGCAAACAATAACAGAGATCAACCTTACCAATAGCACCATTGATTTTAAAACCAGCCGGTTAAAAGAAGAAGCCATGGCCGAAGACGAGCTTGCGTTTCAGCAATTATGGAAAATCTATTATACCGAAATGGCCATCAAAGAACGACTGAACCTGAAGCTACAACGTCAACATATGCCCAAGCGTTTCTGGAAGTACCTTGTAGAGAAATGGTAAGATATAGTTTACGCTATTTTGTTGAGATCGTGTAATTCAATCCAATCTTAGCACCAAAGCGCTTTAATGCATACTTGTATGATATGCAGGCAAGCACAAAGTAAACGCACATCTGAATAAGCAGATAGCTCCATTCGGTTGTTATTGAATTAAAGCCGGCTCCACCAACCTCAACCCTCAAATACGCCGGAATAAGAACCGTACTGGGAAATACATTTGACAATGCATGCAACAGAGGCGGAATTGATGTTGTTGGCCAAGATATACCGCTCAGGAATACTACCATGGGCGAAAGGAATACCAGGAAAAGCATCGAATGTACGCGTTGTTTAAAAAGCAGACTGATGGACAGCCCTAAAAACGATACAGACAGCAGATATGGAATAAGCATCAATGCTATAACCCAGAAATTGCCGTTGGCCGGAAATGAAAACATCCTTGGAAGTATACCTACAGCAAAGAAAGCCGTAAGCAGATAAATTGAAGTATAAGCCAATGATTTACCCAATACCAGTTTCACGTTGCCCCATTTTCGGATTACCGGATGGGTACGCTTAAGAAATTTCTTTTTTTCGCGAGAGGTTCCGCCAATCATGCCAATACCTAAAAGCAATGTTTGCTGCATGATAACGAGAATCATCCCAGGCATTACAAAGCTCCCATAACCACCCGATGGATTATTGATACTATAAGTATTTACTTTTAAAGGATCCTGTAAATCCTTTGCCTGGTCAATGGTTTTGCCACTTGCCAGTAATCGCTTTATCTCTACTCCGGCAGCAAACGTACCATTGGCAAATGTTGTACCAGCATACACCTGTTTATACAGCATAAAATAGCTGGCATCGCAGTAAACTGTAACATTGGCCTGGCGTGCATGTAAAACATCCTTCTCGAAATTAGCCGGAATAAGAACTACACCTTTAACAGTTCCATCGTAAAACATGGCTTCTGCTTCTTTTAAGCTCCCCGGTTTAAATGAAACCTGCATTTGCTCAGTAGCATCAACCATGCGGCTATACTGGCGGCTCATTTGGGAATGATCCAAATCCACAACGGCCACAGGAAGTTCTCTTACCGTTTCCTTTTCATATCCCAAAGAGTAAATTAGGGGATAAATGAACATGGCTATCAGGAAAATCAATACGGTACCTGAATCTGTAAAGATTAACCTAATTTCATCGATGAAAATATCGGCTATTTCGCGAAAGCTATTTGTGTACTTCATTGGTAAATAAACAATAATGCAACATTTAAATTTTCCCCCAGCGCTTTTCGTTATACATCATGTACTTCAACCTGGGAATATGTAAAACACCCAACACAATGAACAAAAACAGCGCAATAAGCGGGATAATTGTACTTAAAACAGGCTCTCCACGTAACGACTGACCTAAAAGTATTCTCAACCAATACGTATAAGGAAATATCGCGCTAAAGCCCTGACTAAAAGCTGACATACCAGTAAGAGGAAATGTAAGCCCTGAAAATGTAAGCGCAAGCATGGCATATACAGCACCAAGCGACAAACTGAGGCGAAGATTAGAGCTGAGCCCAAGTAAAAATATGGCTATAGCCTGGTAAGCAAGAATAAGGAAAAACTCACCTAACAGAATGATCGGGAATTTGCCTTCCAAAGGCATACCTAAATAGTAGAACAGAATAAGATCCATGAAAACAGCCAAACAACAGTATACAACCGTGTACGGGAGAAGCTTTCCGAATAGTGCCCACAGGAAATTCCCGTTGGCTAGTTTAATCCATTGCGGACCTGTGCCCCGATAAAGTTCATCTCCGATGATGTAAATTGTTCCTAGCAGAACAAATACAATAAGCACCACGGGCAACATTCCCGCTGTTAAATAATAGGAATAGCTGGTGTATGGATTGAACAGCAAATGATGTGTAATTTGAACAGGCACCACACGCGACATTGCCTGATCGCGATTAAGGCCGCTCTTCATCTGCATTTGTAGCTTAACCCCGGCCGACATGGTTCCAAGTACTTTACGTATACCTGTGTTTAGCAGCCCGCCCTTTAAAATATTCGTATTATTGATATATAAAGCAAGATTTGCGTGTTGCCCACGGTATACTTCCCGCTCGGTACCTTCAGGAATATATAGTGCAGCCTCTATCCTTCCTTCTGCCATGGCCACTTTAGCATCTTCGAGGCTTAAAAAGCTCCGATTTACAGATGCAATAGATGTAGCATCTGTTAACCGTGCAATTTGCCTCGATAGCGGTGTGTTGTCATGATCGATAACAGCAACGGGAAGTTCCCGGGGAACATTCGCTGAGAATATCCACATGATAAGTAAGAATCCGAATATCGGCCCAATGAAAGTTACAAAGAGCAGGGTTTTCTGACGACGGAGTCGGTGCAACTCGCGATGCAAAACCTTCGACCACGGATAATTACTGAAAGTATTCATTATCATTATTATTGACAAATATTGATACTATTTCTTAGCCTTTTCTACCTTGCGCCAGTCAACCAAAGCGCTCATGCCAGGACGCAAGCCATCTACCTTGTTAACCGGCTTGGCATGCACTTCAAAGGTTTTCATATCGAAATCGCCAGAGGTTTTGGTGGCATTCCAGGTTGCAAAGCTTCCTAAAACATTGATATAAGTGACTTCTAAAGGTAATTCTTTACCTCCAAGCGCCGGAAACTTAGCATCGATTACACTACCCTTCTGAATAGAAGCCAGTAAGTCCTCGCGTAGGTTGAATGTAACCCAGCTATCATCAAGTTTTACGAGTGTCACTACAGGATATCCGGCAGGTACAAGCTCGCCCGTCTCCACAATGATGTTAGCTACCTCACCATCTGCGGGAGAGTATATACGCGTTTCGTTCAGATACGATTGAACCTCGTCTATAGCGCCCTGGGCGCGTGCAACCAACGACTGTGCTGCTGCTTTATCTTCAACACGAGTACCGTTCTTTGCTTTCTCCCACACAGCTTTGGCTGCATTGGCTGTTTCCTGGCTTACCTTAAGGTTTGTTTCGGCCTCATCGCGTTTTTGAGCAGGGAGCACGCCTTCTTTATACAAGTTATTCACACGTGTGAATGTTTTTTCGGCCAGTTCATAAGCTGCCTGCGCTTTTAGGTAGGTATTATAGGCAGCCTGAATATCTTCAATTTGTGCACCAGTACGTGCCTTTAAATTCTGGGCTTCTGCGCCTTTGAGTGCAGCGTTAGCCTGTTCAAGCTTAGCCTCTATTTCGGGGCTTTTGAGAATAAAGAGCAATTGTCCTTTCTTTACTACATCGCCTTTATGTATGGCAAGACTATCCAAACGCCCTACAAGCTTTGAGGCTACTTTTACCTGTGTAGCGTCCACTTCTCCTTGTATTTCGAGTGGTTTGGGGCGACTAATCATCCATATTGAAAATACAAGAAATAATACCAATGCGCCAAGGCCAATAAATGCCGGAAGATTTCCTTTTTTCTGGGTCATTTTTTTATTTTTTATTTTAATTATTAGTAGAGGTTGTAGAGAGGTTGTAAAGGTTGTAGAGGTTATAGAGGTTTATAGGTTCTTTTACAACTTTTACAACTTTTACAACTTTTACAACTTTTACAACTTTTACAACTTTTACAACTTTTACAACTTTTACAACTTTTACAACTTTTACAAACTTT
>DATALJ010000157.1:0-2557 GCA_036261135.1 Bacteroidales bacterium | reverse complement strand
ATACATTAGCAAGAGAAGCAAAAATAAGATGAGCCAGGAATAAATGAGCCAGATACCTGTTAAGACCGATTTTTGGTGGGGATGGATGCGCTTCGAAGATGGCCTTCCAAATGGCGAGACCGACGGCTCCATTAACGGCACCTAACAATACTCCGTTCAGAAAGGTTGGCGATTTTTGTAATTTGTCCAGAAGCTTTTGATTTACCATGTTGAACGAAACGCTTACCATATAATGAGCAATCCACCCGATAATGATCCGCTTGCTTTTGTTTATCGGCAGATCTTTCAAAAGCATGCTCAGGATTTCGGGTTCTCTGAATTGTCTTCCCCTCTTTTCGGAAGCGAAGATGCTGAATAGAGTCATAAACGTAGTTCCAATAACGCCACTAAATGCCGATTTTGCTAAATTGTTGTTCATATGTGTTTGCATTAACAAGTTTATGCGTATTTCTTCCACCGCGACAAGAAGCGCTTCTTTGCGTAATGTTTCGGCAAGAACTGTTCCATGTGTTGAAAGCCTCTAAATACTGGACGATGGGCTAACGCCAAGCGGTTGCTTGGGAATAATTTTCTACAAAGCGTGGAAGGATGGTGTACAGGAAGTTTCAGTGTAAGGCACCCATGTAATCTGTAGCTTTTTGTCTTATCAGCGATTCAGTAATAAGAAGTGTTGAGGATTCACTATGATGACAATGTTTCGAAAGCTTCCATGTCCTTGATATCGAAAGGATGCTTTGGCTTGTAATGTATTTCAATATTAGTTCCGGGTCAAGTCTGGTTTCTATTCCGTTCCCAGGTTCTTTACCGGGTTGGAAATCGCCGCTTTTATTGCCTGGAAACTTATCGTGAGGAGTGCTATTGTTATTGCAACAAGTCCTCCTGCGGCAAATATCCACCACTCGATGTCGATGCGATAAACATAATCCTGCAACCATTGGTGCATGTAATACCAGGCTATGGGAGCGGAGATGGCAAAGGCAATTGCAATGAGTATGATAAACTCTTTTGAGAAGATAAAAACAATACTGCCAACTGTAGCTCCAAGAACTTTACGGATGCCCACTTCTTTTGTCCGCTGAACTGCCATGAACGAGGCTAGTCCATACAGTCCGAGGCAGCTAAGCAGTATAGCTATAGCTGCAAATATCTTGTACAGTTGTGCCAGTTGATTTTCCTGCTTATAGAAGCTTGCGATTTTGTCGTCGAGAAATCTATATTCATAAACAAAATTCGGAAACGTTTGCTCCATCGTTGTTTTCACTGACTTGAGCGTAGAGGCCATGTTTCTGGTTTCAATTTTTACTCCTGCCACGCTATACATCGTTACGTTTGTGGCGATAAGCAGAGGTGCAAGTTCGTGACGAAACGACTGGTCGTTAAAATCCTTTAACACGCCAACAACCGGGCATTTTATCCGGTCGCCCCAGATGCTTATTTCTTTATTCAGTATATCTTCAGGGTTTTGAATTCCCAAACTTCTCACAAGCGATTCGTTCACCAGAAATTCTCTTGTGAAATTCGAAGGCTGTAAATTTCTTCCGGCAACGAGCTGCAGCTTATATGCCGGCACATATTCTGCGTCTGCAAATTTGGTAATCGCTTTAAAGTCGGCTTCTTTTATTGCGTTGTCGAATTTCAGTGTGCTCCACATGTCAACACCATCTTCCACCGGTGTGTTCGAACTATAGCTCACCGCCTGGACTCCGCTTACTGACATCAGCTGTTGCCGTAAATAGTCCAGTCTGCTGATGCGTACACTATCTACACGAAAAGGTACATTGATAATTGCATCTTTATCGAAACCCAGCGGCTGATCCATAAAATAATTCATCTGCTTCACGATGATAAGTGTGCCGATGATGAGCGCTTGCGCAATGATGAATTGAAATACTACCAACCCTCTTCTCAATGAAATTCCCCTCGCAACGTTGGCCGTGACTTTACTCTTTAAAGCGTTCACTGGACTAAAGCGCGATAAAACAACTGAAGGATAAAATCCTGCAAGTGCGGTGACTACTATTGTTACAATCACCAGAAATAGTATAACTGCAGGATGAGTGAGAAGACTTACCGCAAGCGGTAGGTCGAGCAGTTGATTTACATATGGCAACACTACTATCGTAACAATGCTTGCAAGTATCACCGCGCCCGTAACAATCAGGAATGTTTCGATGATGAACTGGAATTGCAATTGAGGTTGATTGCTTCCCAATACTTTCCGTACGCCCACTTCTTTTGCGCGGTTTACCGCCTGTGCAGTCGAAAGGTTGACAAAGTTTACGCAGGCAATTAAAAGAATGAATGAAGCTATCAGCCACAATACATTGAGTCGCTCATGGCTGATTGTCTTGTTACTGTAATTTCCGGTTTGTGTATCGTAATGAACATCACTCAACGACTGAATAACATAGCTATCTTTATTGTCAGGCGATTGAACTCTTTGTGCATATGCCTTTAGCTGCTGATTAAAGCTTTCGGCCGAAATGTTTGCTGGCATTAACACGTAGCAACCAAACCCGGTGTTTGTTCTGTCTTCCCAATCGGTTGAATTCGCCAT
>DATALJ010000134.1:0-34294 GCA_036261135.1 Bacteroidales bacterium | reverse complement strand
TTGGCGGAAATATAGTTTTGAATAAGTCAGCAGACTTTTCGGCAGCCGCCTACATTGCTTATCTTGTGGTTTTCTCTCAGGTAATAAAGCCTGCCCGGTCATTGGCCAATGCATATTATAATATTCAGAGGGGGTTGGCATCTGTTCAACGCATAGAACACTTTCTTCATGAGGAGGAAGTCATTATTGATGACGCGGATGCCAGACTAATTAAAGATTTTAAGCAATCTATCGAATATAAGAATGTTTCATTCCGGTATACCGAAGCTGAGGTTTTGAAGAATATTAACCTAAGGATTGAAAAGGGTAAATCCATAGCATTGGTGGGTCAGTCGGGCGCGGGAAAGACAACGATAGTCGATTTGCTGCCCCGTTTCTACGACATAGTCGATGGAGATATTCTAATTGACGGAATATCCATTAAATCGCTGAAGCTGGAAGCGCTTCGTGCATTAATAGGCGTCGTTTCGCAGGAAGCCATTCTTTTTAACGACACATTTTACAACAACATTGCTTTTGGAGTCGAAAATGCTACTATGGAGCAGGTAATTGCTGCAGCCCAGATTGCTAATGCGCATGATTTTATCGTAGCTACTGAGAATGGATACGATACCAACATCGGCGAGCGCGGTATGAAACTCTCGGGAGGACAACAACAGCGTATTACCATAGCCCGTGCGGTGCTAAAGAATCCTCCCATTTTAATTCTTGATGAGGCAACTTCTTCGCTCGATACTGAATCTGAATCGCTGGTGCAGGAGGCTATTACCAAGTTGATGAAGAATAGAACATCGATTATTATTGCTCATCGGTTATCTACAATCCGAAATGTTGATGAAATATACGTACTGCACGATGGCGAAATTGTTGAAAATGGAACGCATGAGGCGTTGCTGAGCCTCAATGGCTATTATAAGAAGTTATACGACATGCAGAACTTTTAATCCGGGAGTTGATGCAAACGCATTTAAAACCTTAATTTTTAGCTAACCTTAGTAGCAAAGAAGGTGGAATTAAAATTACCTTATTACCTTATTGTCAGAAACTACCCCTGAAAATAAAGTATAAGGTTTTGGTAATCATGTATACCCAGAGCTACTAAGGTTTAAAAGCAAATTAAGGTTTAAAATAAGCAAAAGGTTCAGCTTTGAGCTATTTAGAATTTTAAATGTGTTTTGCCCCTGATCCTGAATTAATCCGCAATTTCAGCAAGCGATCTTCTATAATCCTTTTGACGACTTTTGTTGATTAATACCTCAATCTGCGTACAAAGTCTACAGCTTAATTTATACATTTTTGTTATGGGTAAATTGGTAAAGTGTTGATAAATAATATAATGTCTTTATCAGCCTATCTTTGGCATGGTTATTAATAATAAGGATTGTATAAAATATTATAAACCTTAAAAACCATCATTATGAAAAAGTTATTTATTATCGCAATTGCCCTTCTTTCATTAGGTTCTGTAGCCGTTTCAGCAAGTCAGCTTGTAAAAGATGCAAACATTACTGTATTAGATGACGAAAAAGAAAAGGTAAAACTCGAAGATACCCCGCAAGCCGTTCAGGATGCGTTGAAGGCCGCAGAATATGCAGATGCAACCATTGAATCAATTTACCTCGTTAAGGCTTCACCTGAATATTATTCAGTTGATATGAAAAAAGGTGAACAAAAATTTACTGTAAACTTAGACAAAGACGGTAAAAAAGTTGTAAAGTAAAGTGTAGTAGAAGCAAGAAGTAGTTTAAAGTACGAAGGCCTGGTAGATTTTCTATCAGGCCTTTTTTATATATGGGAGAGATGTTCATGGTAAAGGTTTTGTCTGTATAGTGCTGTAGAATAATATTTTTATATCTTTACCCTATTGACTTACTTACAAAACTATTATTATGAAAGAAAAATTAAGTTTAAAAGAGAAGATCGGATACGGGTTCGGGGATGCCGCCTCGAACATGTTCTGGAAGATCTTCGGAATGTATTCTTTGTTTTTTTATACCGATGTATTCGGTATAACGGCAGCTGCTGCAGGAACCATGTTTCTTGTAGCCCGTTTATGGGATTCTTTCTTCGATGTTTTAGTGGGAATTATGGCAGACAGGACCAAAACCCGCTGGGGCAAATATCGCCCATACTTGTTATGGTTTGCAATTCCATTTGCTGTAATGGGAGCCATTACATTCTTTGCTCCTGATTTTGCTCAAACAGGGAAATTGGTTTACGCATACGTAACCTATTCGTTAATGATGATTGTGTATTCGATGATTAATGTGCCGTATGCATCATTACTGGGGGCCATTTCTGCTGATCCTGTTGAAAGAAATTCGCTTTCATCCTACCGCATGTCATTTGCTTTCATTGGTAGTTTTGTGACCTTCATTTTATTGCAACCACTGATTGACTTTTTTTCAAAGACTTTTGATACGGATAGTGTAGCACATGCTGCTAAAGTTGCAGGATCTATCAGCACTTCTCCTGTAGGATGGGTAATGGGTGTAGGATCCATAGGAGTTATCTGTGTCATTCTGTTTTTATTGTGTTTTAGTTGGACAAAAGAAAGGGTGACACAAATTGAAAGTGATAAAAATGTTTCGGTAAAGGAGGATTTGAAAAATTTGTTTCACAATGCCCCGTGGTGGATTTTGGTTGCAACCGGTCTGGCTGCTTTACTTTTCAATGCAGTCCGCGACAGTGTTGCCATTTACTTTTTCCGGGACTATGTGAAAATAAATTACAAAATGACAGGAACCGGCTGGGATATGACAACGATTTACTTTCTTGTTGGTCAGGCTGCCAATTTAATTGGTGTAATGGCTGCACCTTCGATATCTGCAAAATATGGCAAGAAAAGAACCTATATGATTGCCATTTTAATTGCAGGATTGCTGAGTACTGGTTTTTATTTTATTCCAAATAATATTACGTGGATTCTGATATTTCAGTTCACGATTTCTATTTTCGCCGGATATGTTCTGCCGCTTTTATGGTCAATGTTTGCCGACATTGTAGACCATCAGGAATTACTCACAGGACGCCGTGCAACAGGTCTTATATTCTCATCCTCTTCCATGTCGCAAAAATTAGGATGGGCTTTTGGTGCTGCGCTTAGCGGCTGGATTCTTGCCATATTCAAATATGTTCCGGAGGCTGCTGAACAAACTACACAAACCCTTTTTGGCGAACATATGATGATCAGCTTAATACCTGCAATTTGCTGCGTTCTGGCTTTTGTAGGAATGATGTTCTATCCGCTGTCGGATAAAAAAGTGAAGGAAAACACCGAACAACTCAATCTGAAAAGGAACAACTCTAAGTAGGTTTAATTTAGTGCCTTTCCAGAAACTTTATATTTTGTCGAGGTTGTTTATACAGGAAATCCTGTATAACAACCTCAATTTTTTTGGTATAACTTATTTTGTATAACCGATTGCATACAATTCCGCAATCCGCACAATTACCTCCACTGCTTTTTCCATACTTTCGAGGGGAATAAACTCGTATTTTCCGTGAAAGTTGTGGCCTCCGGCGAATATGTTTGGGCAGGGAAGCCCCATGTATGAAAGTCTCGCCCCATCAGTTCCTCCGCGAATAGGTTTTATAATGGGAGTAACGCCCACATCTTTCATGGCCTGCTCTGCAATGCGAATTACTTGCATTACTGGCTCTATCTTTTCACGCATATTAAAATACTGGTCGGTAACGGTTACTGAAACCGGACTTTCGTGATACTTTTTATTCAGGAACTCAGCAATCTGATGAACCATGTTCTTCTTGGCTTCGAATTTTGCCTTGTCGTGGTCGCGGATGATGTATTCCAGCGTTGCATGCTCTACCGTTCCTTCTACTTTGTGTATGTGATGAAATCCCTCATAATGCTCAGTAAACTCAGGGCGCTGTTCAACAGGTAATAGCGCATTAAACTCCATGGCAATATTGATCGCATTGATCATCTTGTTTTTGGCTGTTCCCGGATGCACGTTGCGCCCCTGTATTTTTACCACAGCCTTTGCTGCGTTGAAATTTTCGTATTCGAGTTCGCCAATAGCGCCGCCATCCATGGTGTACGCGAATTCAGCTCCGAATTTTTTCACGTCAAAGAAATCGACGCCACGACCAATTTCTTCGTCGGGTGTAAATCCTACCTTTATGGTTCCATGCGGTATTTCGGGGTGCTGAATGAGATATTCCATGGCAGTTACAATCTCTGTAATACCGGCTTTATCGTCGGCTCCCAAAAGTGTAGTTCCATCGGTGGTTATAATTGTTTGACCTTTATATTGTAGTATTTCCGGGAAGTCGGTAGCTTTAAGCACTAAGCCGGTCTTTGCATTCAGGACAATATCCCTGCCGTTGTAGTCTTTTATAATATTCGGATTTACGTTTGCCCCTGACATGTCAGGGCTTGTATCCATATGTGACAGAAACCCGACTACTGGTACGTTTTTCGAAACATTGGAGGGTAACGTAGCGGTAACATAGCCATTTTTGTCCAGCTCAACTTCTTTAAGGCCTATATTTGTTAATTCTTCTACTAATATTTTTGCGAGATTGAGTTGCTTCCTGGTGCTGTGAAATTCTTTAGCCTCAGGATCCGATTGTGTATCGGTTTTAACGTATTGTAAAAAACGATCGAGTAATTTTTGGTTCATATGCTGATTTTAAAATACAAATATCGGAAATAGTCTTTTGTATTTTAACGCATCCTTAAGGTATTTGTTGATTTTTAACTCTGCCAGGGTTATAAAGCCCTGGCAGAGTTGTTGGAAAATTTCACATAATTGTGTTTGGATTTAGGTAAGAGAAAGGGTGCACTTTCTAGTGGTTCATTTTCTTAATTTTCAGGCCGAATACCAGTATGTCGTCGGCTTGTTCATTGGTTCCCCGCCATTTAATTAGTTCTTCTTCGAGGATTGCGGCCTGATCGGGTAGTGGATGATGCTGTATGCTTATAAGTAAATCGAGAAACCGATTAATTTTGAACGTTTTGTTTTGTTCGCCACCGAATTGCGAAACATAACCGTCGGAAAACAGGAAAACCCGGTCATCTTCCTGTAAATCCAGGGAATGATTGGAAAAGCTCACATTTTCTTTTGGATGCTTGCCCACTGGCATACGGTCGGGCTGCCTTTTAATAAGTTCGTACTTGCCATTGCTTTTGTTCTGTCGCAATACAAACAAGGGAATATGGGCCGCGGCATATTCTAAGGATAAGCTATCGAGGTTAAGCATGCAAAGTCCAACATCCATGCCGTCCTGATTTTCGAGTGAATTTCCAACCTGATGCAGGCTTGAAATAATTTTCTTCCTCAATTCATTAAGAATGAGATTGGGTGGATAAAAGGCACATTCTTTTGCAGTTTCATTGAGCATAGCAAGGCCAAGAACACTCATTATTGCCCCAGGAACGCCATGTCCCGTACAATCGGCAACGGCAAAGTATAGAGAATCGCCGCATTGCTTAATCCAGTAGAAGTCGCCGCTAAGGATATCCTTGGGTTTGTTCAGAATAAAATAGTCAGAGGTAATTGCATTTAGGATTTCGGACGAAGGGAGTAACGCCTTTTGGATATATTGCGCATAATTAATGCTGTCGGTTATGTTTTTGTTCTTTTCAACCAGCATGTCGTTCATATCCTTGATTATATCGGTTTTCTGCTTAAGTTGGAGGTGGGTATTAATGCGCACGAGCAATTCCTTAGGACTGAATGGCTTGGTAACATAATCCTGTGCTCCTGAGCGGAATCCGAATACTTTGTTTTCAATTTTTGATTGGCTGGTAAGGAATATAACCGGTATTTCCTGGAGTTTATCATCGTTTCGCATTTCGCGACATACTTCAAAGCCGTTAATTCCGGGCATTTCTACATCGAGCAAAACCAGGTCGTATGTATTATGGTTGTGCAAGAGTTCGAGTGCCTGGTGACCATCGTTGGCGTATTCCACGGCATAACGGGCTGTGCGGAGTATACGTCCCGCCCATTCCCTGTTAACTAGCATATCGTCTACTACCAGTATTTTTTTCTGGTTCATAGGGGAGAATTATAACGTTTCTTATGTTCTGCTGTACTTCCAATCATAGTTATGTCTATTTCAGGAAATACGCAGTGTTTACGGATTTCTTCAAATCATTGTTACACCTTGTTGTATGATAAACTTCATGTTTGTTGTGAAAATCATTTCCGTCGGTAAAAAATGGCAGATCGTCCATTTTATTTCCACGTCTTTTTAAGCGAATATACTTTTACATCAAAATTCAATAAAATGAAGAACGTAATGAAATATCTAATCGGGGAAATTTTGCTTATGTGCCCATTTATACTTAGCGCTCAGAACGATAGTTCAGCCTGGTCGCTTAATAAATGTATCGACTATGCACTTCAGCAAAATATTTCGGTACAAAAAACAGCATTGAATACCGAAACAAATGCTGCTTATTTGGAACAATCTAAAGCTAGCCGCTTTCCATCGTTAAATGCATCAGCATCCGAAAACTTAAGATGGGGTAGGCAGGTGAGTCAGACTGGTGAATATGGATCTTATAAAAGCTCCAACGGGACTAGTTTTGATGTGAGCTCAAGCGTTCGCCTTTATAATGGGTTTAAGATACAAAATACCATTAAACAAGACGAATTATCTCTTACATCAGGTAAGTTGAACCTGGAAACTACTAAGGAATCGGTAAGTTTAAATGTTTTAGATGCATATTTGCAGGTACTGTATGCCGAAGAGCAGGTGAAGAACGCCGAAAAGCAGATCGAATCTACAAGCGAGCAACTAAAAATGGCCGAAGAGCGCATGAAATTTGGCGCTATATCGCGGTCGGATTATTTACAGGTTAAATCAGAATTGGCTTCCGAACAGTTGACCTTAGCAAATGCTCAGAAGTTACTTACCATGAATAAGGTAAATCTGATGCAATTAATGGAACTGCCCGCTTCTACAAATTTCTCTATTGTACATCCCGACTTTACTAATGTAACTCTACAGTTGCGTAATCCTAATGTAGATTCGGTTTTTAATGAAGCTTTACTTAAAAAGCCTCAGATTAAAGGTGCTGCAATAGATAGGCAGATTGCTGAACTGGATATAGCAATAGCCAGAGCTTCTTATCTTCCTACACTTTCCCTTAATGCAAAAGTTTCCACCAATTATGATTATCCGGGGGTCGATTTTAGCACACAAGTAGAGAACAGGATTACACCATCTGTTGGATTGACTTTATCAATACCCATATTTCAGAACAAACAGGCCAAAACTAGTGTATCGATAGCAAAGATTGGTAGTAAGAATGCCGAACTTAGTGAAATAAACACCCATAACCAACTGCGCAAGGAAATTGAACAGGCTTGTGTTGATGTAATATCTGCTGAAAAGCAATACCAGGCTAGCTTGGAGAAATATGCATCTACCGAAGAATCCTACAATGTATCGTTAGAAAAATATAATCAGGGCTTACTCAATTCGGTTGACTTCCTCATTCAAAGAACCAAATTTATTGCAGCCGAAAGCGATCTGATTCAGGCCAAGTACAACCTAGTATTCAGCAATAAAACGCTCGATTTCTATTCAGGCGATGCATTGACACTGTAATGTGATCATATTAAATAATGAATGTAAAGAATAATAAACAATACAAGCAATGAAAAAGAAAAGAATAATGATAGTTGGCGCAATCGCACTAGTGCTGATTGCCGTGATGGTTCTTTCCAGGTCCTGCAAGGGCAAGGAACAGAAAGTAACCCTCGATACGGTTATGGTTAAAAAGGGTTCGGTAAGTAATGTAGTTACAGCAACCGGAACCATTGAAGCGATTAAGACTGTTGAGGTTGGTACCCAGGTTTCGGGCGAAATACGCAAGATCTACGTAGATTATAACTCGCAGGTTAAGGCTGGTCAGTTACTGGCAGAACTTGACAGGAAGCCGCTTACCACAGCGCTTACCATTGCCGAGGCATCTCTCGATAACTCGAAAGCTGAAATGACCTACCAAACATCGAACTTTAATCGTGTTAAAGCATTGTATGACAAGAAATTGGTAGCTGAATCGGATTTCGACCAAACCAGGTACGATCATGAACGTGCCGTTGCTAACCTGAAAACGGCTCAGTTGAATTACGACAAAGCCAAAATTAACCTTGAGTATGCTTACATCTATTCTCCTATCGACGGCGTGGTGCTTAGCAGGGCAGTGGACGAAGGCCAAACGGTAGCAGCCAGCTTCAATACACCAACCTTATTCTCGATAGCTAACGACCTTACGCGTATGCAGGTTGAAGCTTCTATTGACGAAGCCGATATCGGACAGGTTAAAAACAACCAACGTGTAGACTTCACCGTTGATGCTTACCCCGGACAGAACTTTAAGGGTACCGTAACTCAAATTCGTTTGCAACCTGTAACCACTTCAAATGTTGTTACATACACCGTAATTGTTGAAGCTCCAAACCCTGATAAAAAGCTTATGCCAGGTATGACGGCTAGTATAACAATTGTAACCGAAGAGGCTAACGATGTTTTAACCGTTGCAAGCAAAGCATTACGCTTTAAACCAACTCCCGACCAGCTTGCTGCTTATATGAAGAGCATAGGTGTTGCTGTACCTGAACAAAAGGAAGAAGCTAAGGCTGCACCACAAATGGCTGCAATGAATGCTAAAGGTGGTATGCCCATGGGACCAGTTAGCGCAGGAAATGAAGTGTGGGTAAAACGTGGGAATAACATTCAGCCTGTAAAAGTTGAAACAGGTATTAACAACGATTTGGATGTTCAGATTATTTCGGGCTTGAACGATGGCGATGAAGTGGTTGTAGGTATAAATACAGGCTTTGATGCTGCAGCTTTTAAGAATGGCCCAACCAGCAGTCCTTTTATGCCTAAACCACCCGCAAGAACAAGTTCTTCGGCTGCAAAAAGACAATAATTATGGCTAAGAAAATTATTGAGGTTAATCACCTCCGGAAAGATTTCCATATTGGAGAAGTAACAGTGCATGCACTGCGGGGAGTTAACATGGTGATAGAAGAGGGCGAGTTCGTAGCTATTATGGGCGCCAGCGGTTCGGGAAAATCGACCATGCTGAATATCCTGGGTTGTTTGGACAAGCCTACCTCAGGCGAATACTTACTCGATGGTGTTGCAATAGCCGGATTAAATAAGAACGAGCTTGCAATTCTTCGAAACCGAAAGCTGGGGTTTGTTTTTCAGTCGTACAATCTTTTGCCTCGCACAACAGCACTAGAGAATGTAGAACTGCCATTGCTCTATAATCCGAACATCAAGGCCAAAGAAAGAAAGGAAATTGCGATCCATGCACTTGAGTCTGTTGGCTTAAAAGAAAGGATGCATCATATGCCCAATCAATTATCGGGTGGTCAACAGCAGCGTGTGGCTATAGCACGTTCGCTGGTTAACGATCCGGTGGTTATTCTGGCCGATGAGGCAACCGGAAACTTGGATACGAGGACTTCTTACGAAATTATGAATCTTTTCCAGGAACTGAACAGCAAAGGAAAGACCATCGTGTTTGTAACCCACGAACCTGATATTGCAAGGCTTACTACCCGTAACGTAATATTCAGGGATGGCCATATTCTGAAGGAGCAAGATGTAATAGACCGGGTTTCGGCTCGCGAAATGCTTGATGCTATGCCAGTAAATACCGATTATGATTAAATTTTAAAAACGCTGAAGATGAATTATTCGAATTTATTGAAAATAGCAGTAAATGCATTACGACGCAATAAAATGCGTGCGTTCCTGACCATGCTTGGTATTGTAATTGGCGTAGCATCTGTAATAGCGATGTTAGCAATTGGCCAGGGATCCAAGAGAAGTATCCAGGATCAGGTTTCGGGCATGGGGTCCAACATGATAACAATATCTCCGGGTGCACAAGCCAGGGGTGGCGTTATGATGGGAAATAGCGATAGCAAAAGTCTTACATTAGGCGATGTTGAAGCCATAGCTACAAAGTGTCCTTCCTTAAAGCAGGTTTCGCCAGAGGTAAGGAGTAGCGGACAGGTAATTTATTCCAATGCCAATGCGCGTACCACCATTTATGGAGTAAATGAAAACTACCTGGGAATCAGAAAGCTATCTGTTACAAGCGGGCGAGAGTTTACCCAACACGAAATCAAATCAGCGGCCAAGGTTTGCCTGGTTGGTAGAACGGTAATCAATAATATTCTCAATGGAACCTCCGATCCTGTTGGTATGTATATCCGGTATAATAATATTCCTTTTAAAATTATAGGTGTATTGTCCGAAAAAGGCCAGAGTACCTTTGGTCAGGATCAGGACGATCTTATTATTGCACCGTATACAACTGTTCAGAAACGTATATTGGCTATTACACACGTACAGTCTATTCTTGCCTCGGCCGTGAATGAATCAGCTTCGGCCGCTGCTATATCCGAAGTGGATGAGCTATTGCGTGCACGCCATAAGATCAAGGATGGACAAGAAGCCGACTTTAATGTTCGTTCGCAGGAAGAGCTTGTAAAAACTTTTAGTTCTATAAGCAACGTTTTAACCATATTGTTGGGAGCCATTGCAAGTATTTCGCTGCTGGTTGGCGGTATTGGAATTATGAATATCATGTATGTGTCGGTAACAGAAAGAACCCGCGAAATAGGTCTCCGTATGTCAATTGGTGGCCGGGGAATAGATATTCTTATGCAGTTCTTAACAGAATCAATTCTTTTAAGCGTAACCGGAGGTGGAATAGGCATTCTACTTGGATTGGGCGCTTCTAAGTTGGTTGGAACCATTATGAGTTGGCCGGTTGCCGTAATGCCGCAGGCTGTACTTCTTGCATTTCTTGTATGTACGGCAATCGGTATGTTTTTTGGATGGTACCCGGCTCGCAAGGCATCAAGTCTCGATCCTATCGATGCGTTGAGATACGAGTAAGAATGAACGTAAGGTGATTATTTTTGATACTTTGGATTTAATTTGCTGCGGTGTAGTGCAACTACGTCGCAGCAACACTTATTAAAAGACGGCTATTCTTCAGTGAAATAACTTAATTTTTATAATTTTGGATACCAATAGACAAAACATAATGAAGTTTCCCTTCTTCACTGGTAAACATTTGGTAGCATTTCTGCACATTGCCGCATGGACGGTGTTGTTTTTTGTGCCAGTTTACCTGTTTTCGGTCGACTTCGAGCGCGATTCCATTATTCTTGCCCGCATCTATCTTCGGTCGTTTGTTTTTCTTCTTATTTTCTACGTCAATTTCTTTTTCCTCATACCACGACTGCTGTTTAAACAGAAGTCCCTGTATTACTACATTTGTGCCGCTTTACTCGTTGTAACTCTTTATCTGGCCAACGAAGTGGTCAACAGAAAGTATCTCTTACCCGAACAATTCAGAACGGAGATGCGCAGGGAGTTTCGAACGGGGCCAAAACACCCGTATCGACTGGATATTTATAATTTCATATTTACTTCTATTCTTATCTCCGGGTTTAGTATAGGGTTACGCATGGCAGGCCGATACAGCGAAAACGAAAAGAAGCGGAAGGAAATGGAAAAGGAGATGCTGAATTCAGAGCTTGCCTTTCTGAAAAACCAGGTAAGTCCTCACTTTTTCTTCAATACATTGAATAATATCTACTCATTGGTAGAAATTAACACCGACGATGCGCAAAAGGCCATTCTTCAATTGTCGAAAATGATGCGGT
Source organism: Bacteroidales bacterium (assembly GCA_036261135.1). Classification (GTDB taxonomy): domain Bacteria; phylum Bacteroidota; class Bacteroidia; order Bacteroidales; family JAAUTT01; genus JAAUTT01. Next base: position 22,610 of record DATALJ010000134.1, on the reverse strand, counting down.
ACCTGCTTTACGAGACCACGCAGGAAACGGTAAGTCTGAGCAAGGAGATTGGATTCATGAAAAATTACATTGAGTTGATGAAGCTTCGCCTCTCTTCCAAAGTCGACCTGAAAGTTCAGCTCCCCGATGATTATAAAGATTGCTCCATACCACCGCTTTTGTTCATTCCATTTATCGAAAATGCCTTTAAACACGGCATTAGTTATCGCGATAAATCGTTTATTCATATTGCTATGCAGGTTTCGCATGATACCATTGAGTTCGAATGCAGTAACAGCCTTGCTATGGGCGTTGAAAAATCATTAGAAGAAAAGCATGGCATTGGCTTGGAAAATGTGAAGAAGCGTCTGGGTTTGTTGTATCCTGAACGACATGAGCTTGATGTAACCAAAACCGAGAATTCTTTTGATATAAAGCTGAAGTTGAATATCGAAAACAATAAAGCATGATACGGACCATTGCTATTGACGACGAACCGCTGGCATTGAAGCTGATTACAGGCTATATCGGAAAAACACCCTTTCTCGAATTGCTGGGAAGCTTTGATAACCCAATCACAGCCATGGAATTTCTTGAAAATAACGCGGTAGACCTTATTTTTCTTGATATTCAGATGCCAGATCTTACAGGAACCGAATTCGCACGCAATATAGCAAGTGGGCCTAAAATCATTTTCACTACTGCCTACGAAAAATATGCGCTTGAAGGTTTTAAGCTGGATGCAGTGGATTACCTTCTGAAGCCGTTTGGTTACGAAGATTTTTTGGTCTCTACACGTAAAGCTCAAAAACTAATAGGCCTTGAGAAGGGTACCCCTGCCAAACTCGAAGCCAATAGCGAGTTTCTGTTTTTAAAATCGGAATACAAGATCCGTCGCATTAATTTCGACGATATACTTTATGTAGAAGGCCTGAAGGATTACGTGAAAGTATTTGTAATCAATGAACCGCAACCCATTCTTTCTATCAACACTCTTAAAGCCGTTGAAGCCAAACTGCCGGCCGATAAGTTTATGCGCGTACACCGCTCATTTATTGTAAACCTGAATCGCATACAAACTATCGACCGCTTCCGTATTGTATTTGGGAAAGAGTATATCCCTATAAGCGACCAATATAAAGAGAAATTTCAGGAGTTTCTGGATCGAAATTTTTTGTAACCGATTTTGTTTTCCTTCTTTTAAATTATTCCGTTATTTGTAATGATTTAATGCCTCCTCTATGAAATACATTGACCTTGAAACCTGGAATCGCAAGGAACACTTCGCCTTCTTTTACCGGATGGATTATCCGCAGTTCAATATCTGCTTTAACCTGGATATTACCCATTTTCTCGAATTTACGAAAAGGAATGACCTTTCGTTTTATTACGCAATGATCCACGCAGTTACAACCGTAGTTAACGAAACGGAGCATTTCCGTTATCGCATAAGGGAAGGCAAGGTTTTGCTTCACAAAAAGATACATCCATCCTTTACAGACATGCAGCCCAATAACGACGACCTTTTTAAAATGATCACCGTTGATCTGAAGGATGACATTTTCGAATTCGTAACAATGGCAAAGGAGACCAGTGCAAAACAGAAAGATTTCTTGAGGGTCGATAAGCTCATGGGCAGGGATGATCTCATCTACATCACCTGCATTCCATGGATTTCCTTTACACACGTGTCACACACCATAACGATTAACAAGAACGACGCTGTACCCAGGATTTCATGGGGTAAATATTTTAAAGAAGGTGACAAAGTGCTACTTCCGTTTTCTGTTCAGGTACATCATGCGCTAATGGATGGTGTACATATTGGACAATATGCGGAAAAACTTCAGAAATACCTGGATCAGACAAAATGACACATACGGAACAACAGTGTATTACAATAAATCCCTTTCATGAGGGTCTGGAATCAGTTGTTTCCGTGTTGATCCGCAAAGTTTACGATGAGTTTGTGGCTCCCGATTATGCGGACGAAGGAAACCGCTTCTTTTACGATTGGATAGAACCTGAGAAAATTAGGGCACGGCAATTGAATGGACGTAATATGTTTGTTGCCATGGAAGGCCCAAGCGTGATTGGGGTAATAGAAATACGCGATAATAATCGGATTTCGTTATTGTTTGTTGATAAAGATTACCATGGCAAAGGAATTGCAAGAAATCTTTTTCAGGAATCACTCAATCAATGCATACAGAGAGATACTTCGTTGTCCAGATTTCATGTACATGCTTCGCCCTATTCAATACCGGTTTATGAAAAGCTTGGTTTTGTTGCTATTGATAAAATGCAGGAGCAAAACGGATTAAAATACCTGCCAATGGAAATGAATATTGTTAATTGTTAAGTGATGCTATATTTGCGTTATAGCTTGTTTTCTATTGTGAAACAGAATGAAAATTCAGAAAAGAATCATACCTCCGGCTGTCTTACAAAAATTTGTAGATAGTATATGGATTTCTGAAAAGGCAGCGTGCGATACCTCTATTAAAGCAATTCCCGGAACTGGCTCCGAAATGTATGTTGCAATAAATGGAGGGTGGAGTTTGGCTGGTCATATGCAGGAGCCGATCATGTTTTCCTGCATGCGAAACTATGCACAGGATGTAACCATTTTGGAAGGTACAGTGATCATGGCTGTTCGATTTAGGTTCAATGCAATACGTCATTTTTGCAATGTACCGATCAACGAATTTCTTGATGAGCTGATTCCTGCGTATAAAATCTTTGGAGACGCTATTATCCCCCTGGAACAACGACTTGGTAGCCATATGGAACAGAATGTTATTGTTATCCTAAGTTTCCTGATGAATCAATTACACATAAACTATAAACCCGAATATTTCAATCAGGCGCTTATTCGTCAGATATACACAGATCCCCAGGAGAAAAGCATAAGCGAGTTGGCTGACGATTGTAATCTGAGCATTCGACAGTTCGAAAAAAGGTTTATGGCTGAAATGTATGTAACGGCAAAGCAATTCCAGTCGCTGTCTCGGTTCAATCAGGTTGTTAAATCTTGCATTTTAAGCAGAACAAAGAATTATTTACCAATCGTTCTTGATTGGGGATATTACGATCAGGCGCATTTTATCAAAGAATTCCGGAACAAGGCACAGATTACGCCCTTGGAGTTTTTTACCGAGAATGCTTTTTCGACGCATTTTTACAATACCGGCAAAGCAGACGATTATACTTTTGTTAAGCTTAAATATTAAAATAAACAATTATGAAAAAGAAAGTATTTGCCCAGGTTTTTATAAAACAGGATGCAGTAGCAACGTTTAAAACGGTTGTTCCAGATTTAATTAAGAAAACTAGAGAAGAAAAAGGCTGTTTGGTGTACAATCTCTTTGAACAGTCAGAAAAGCCGGGATTGTTTGTATTTGTGGAAGAATACCAGGATCAGGAAGCGCTCGACATTCACTTTAATTCTCCCTATCTTGCCGAGTTCGGCAAAAAAATGGAAGGGTTACAAACAAAAGAAATGATCGTAGATATCATTTAATAAGGTTTTTCAAAAGTAAAAGGCCGGAGAATACGCGTACTTTCTTCGGGCTTTTACTTTTGAGTAAAATGGCGTGTTAATCGTTCTATTGTTTGTATTTATGAGATAAAGCCATAATTTTATTCAAAATTAAAAACCGAACGAATTTATGATCTTGCATATAACATCCGCCAGGGATTGGGATATGGCCTTATCTTCAGGAAAATACACCGCTCCATCACTCCAAACGGAAGGTTTTATCCATTGTTCAACAGTTAAACAAGCTGTAGATACTGCAAATATTTTCTTTAAAGGCCAGAAAGGCTTGGTGTTGCTTTGTATCAATGAAGATAAGCTTACCTCCGAATGCAAATATGAAGCTCCTACTGGCAGCGGAAAACACGATCCTTCGGTTGGCAACCTTTTCCCGCATGTTTATGGTCCCATTAATATATCTGCCGTAATCAAGGTGATAGATTTTCCTGTTGGGGCAGACGGGCGGTTTAATTTGCCGGCGGAAATTTTAGAATTACGTTGAAAAGTATAAAACATTTCAAAATCTGATACCATGAAGAAACTCTTGCTCTCATTTGTAATCCTTCTTATAGCAGGAAAAATTGTTGCCCAGGAAAGCCAATTGCCTGCATTTGTTGTGGACAGCCTCGAAAGCTACATTAGCCGGGGAATGACCAAATGGAGAATACCTGCGGTATCCTGCGCTATAGTTAAGGATGGTAAAGTGATTTTTGTAAAAGGTTTTGGTGTTACAGACCTGCAAAGTAAGCAAAAGGTTAACGAGCATACATTGTTTATGATTGGCTCAAATACAAAGGCTTTTACCACTACAACGCTTGCCATATTGCAGGAAGAAGGCAAACTATCGCTGAATGATAGGGTGCAAAAGTGGATGCCCGAATTCAGGTTAAAAGATACACTAGCCAGCAACAATGTTACCATAGCCGATTTATTGTCGAACCATATTGGTTTTGAGACTTTCCAAGGCGATTTTACGTATTGGACTTCAAATTTGTCGCGCGCTGAGGTTATTCACCGAATGGCGTTGATCGATGCACCTTACAGTTTTCGTTCAAAGTACGGGTATTGTAACGCTGCATTTCTTACAGCAGGCGAATTGATCCCTCGCATAATTGGTAAGACCTGGGAGGAAACCGTGAAGGAAAAAATTCTGCAGCCATTGCAAATGGAACGGACGCTTTTACTTGCCCGGGAGTTTAAAGGTAGCACAAATAAAACCCTGCCTTATACTATGGTTGATGATAACCTTTGGGAAATGCCAATTCCTGATTTGGATAATCTGGCGTCTGCCGCCAGTATGAGTTCCAGTGCAAGCGACATGGCCATATGGCTTCAGGCTCAACTTAATACCGGAAAATTAAGCAATAGCCAAAAAATACCAGAAAAGGCTTTTCTCACCATTCGAAAACCCCAAACGATCATTAGCGCAGATGGTCGTGAGAAGCAGCGTTCCCATTTTCAGCTTTATGGATTAGGATTGCGGATGATGGACAGGAACAACCGCATTGTATATTCGCATAGTGGCGCGGTAGATGGGTTCCTTTCTATGGTGATGTTTGTTCCTGAAGATAAGCTGGGGATTGTGGTAATGACCAATACCGACAAGAACAGTTTTTACCAGAGCCTGAGCTACGAGATTCTGGATGCGTTCCTTGGTTTGCCTTATAAGGGCTATAGCGATATTACATATGCAAGTAATGTAATGGATGAGGCAAAAACCAAAAGCAGATTGGATTCTTTAAGAAACGTGATAAAGCTAAATAAAAGGCTTCCACTTCCAATGAAGGATTATGCAGGTGTATACAAGGATGCGGTGTATGGCACTATTGAAGTGAAACAGGAAAAAGGCAGTCTGAATATTTACTTTTCGCATCATCCTGCTTTAATTGGAAAGCTTGAATATATCAATAACAACGTGTTCCTGTGCACTTATTCCAATCCACTAATGGGCGTAGAAGAGATCCCATTTAAGATGGAAGCGAACAGAATTGTTGGATTAACCTTGCGCGTAGACGATTTCCTGGAGTTTACCTCTTACGAATTTGTGAAAGTGCAGAATTAATTCTTGTTACCTGTTCATACAATGGAGACAACTTGCTTGCATTGCCTTTGCCTAAATTAAAGTGTAGAGATAAATCCTTTCGAACCCTCTGGCGTTGGTTTTAATTCAAAAATTTTATCGGGTTGCAGGTTAGGTTCCGGCCTGTGCGATACATAAATGATTGCCACTTTGTGCTGCGAGGCAATAGCATTGATAAGGTTCACGAAAAGTTCTGTATTCTCGTCGTCGAGGCCTACGGTGGGTTCGTCGAGAATAAGCAGTGGCGGATGTTTTACCATGGCACGTACAACAAGCACTATCCGCTGTTGTCCGAAAGATAAAGCAAGAAATGATTTGTTGCTGAAAGCAGGCCCGAGAACCTGAAGCCAAGCCTGAGCCACTCTGCGTTGCAGATCGGTAGGCTTTTTGTAGAGGCCTACGGAATCGACCAATCCGGAGATGATCATGTTTTCAACTGAGTCTTCGTGCCTGAATTGCTGCGTCATGGTTGGTGTAAAGTAGCCAATGCGTTTTTTGATATCCCAGATGGTTTCGCCCGATCCTTTCCTGCGGCCAAATAGTGTTATGTCCTCACCATAACCACGTGGGTTGTCGCCAAAGATCATCGAGAGCATCGTGCTTTTGCCTGATCCGTTTGGACCAACCAATTGCCAGAACTCGCCGGGTTCAATGGTCCACGAGATATTCTTCAGCACATGCTTCTCTCCATAGCTGGCATTTACTGCATTTAAACTTATTATTGGGTTTATGGCTTCTGTTGTTTCTCCAAACAAGTGGGGCAGGTTAATGGGTGGTAAATGATGTGTTGTTGCTCCCATAGATTGAAGGAACTGCTCCCTGCTCAGTTTCGAAACCATTTCATTTTGATAGTTAACCATAATTACAGTTTGTATACTGTCCAGAATATCTTGTCTGCGGAAGAATAGTTGTATAAAAAGCACGCTGTCTTTTATTTCATTGAGATTATCAATGATAAAGCGCTGAGTTTCCTGATCTACACTACTGAAAATATCATCTAGTATAATATAATCTGGCTTTTTGAAAATGAGGTATGCCAGAAGCGCCTTCTTTTGCTGTCCGCTCGACATGCTTTGCAGGCTTGCGTTCTCAGCGGTTGTAATCGGGAAAAAGTCGTGCTTTGTTTCTTCGTCAATTATTTTGTTGATGGTAATTGTGGAGTATAGCTCGCCGTGTAAACCCGATAAATCAATATACTCCCGAAGCAGGTTGTTCTCGGAAACCGCTTCAATGACTTCATTCTTGTTAATGTTGTTTGAAAGGTACAGTGCAATATGGTTCATCTGTTGAAAATCAAATTTTTCTTGAAAACACATCTTGAGTATTGAAAAGCTTGAGTTTATGGGTTTAATTTTAAAGCATCGCTATTAGTTTCTTTACGCACAAGCCAATTATTGTATTCCATAGCGATTACAAATAAATGCTCGAATCTATATTCTTTATTATTGATTTTTTCTGCTAGCTCCGGATAATCTTTGAAGAACTCCCCTGCATGCTTTTTGAAAGGAAACATTTTGTGAGATGTAACCATTAAATATTGGCCATTGGGCTTTTCAAGAATATAGGCAGTTTCTGTCCAGCTTACGTATGGTGTTATAGCTAAATAGCGATATAAATATATTTTTAATCGCTCGTCCATCAATAAGCAAACAAACTTCCACTCATTAAAGAGAAATTTTCGGTGAAAGTTCAAGCTATCAAAAGTAAAGAATTTAACCTGTTCGGGTTTGTAATACTTTTTCTTTCCGGTAACAGTATCTTTAATACATACAGCATTATAATCCTCATAATCATTATTGAATTTTATACTTCCTCCTATGGTATCTCCATTGTTAAGGATAGCAAAGCCGGAATGGTATTTTGCATTAAACAGTTTATCAAGAAATTGAGCATTTATATCAATGCTAAACAACATAGTAATGCTAAATAATAGAAAAAAGGATATGTTAGTTTTCATTTTGGTTGGTTATTAATTTAAAACTATCGCTTTCTTAGATGTTTTAATTATCTGCATCTGTTATATTCCAATATGATAGTTTCCAAATCGTTTATTGTATAAAATTCATTTAGAATTTTGTTCTTTATTACAGGGCAGTCCTTTAGCAGGTTAGAAAAATACATTTTGAATTTCTCATCCACTTTTTTTGTTCTTACATTGAATACTCCGGGTCCACCAAGATCTACAATTTTTCCGCCCAGATCGGTTTCGTTAAACAGGTTTTGGGTGAATGGATCGATGGTAATAAAGTATTCAGCTTTTTGAAAATGAGCATAGTATCGAAACGCGCGGTCCAGGATAAAACCATCGCGCTCGTATAAAGAAATATAGCCGCTAATCACCTGGTGAATAAAAAAGCACCGCGTTTTTCCTTCAATTTCCGAGCAATGTCTTCTGAAATGATGGCCGTTTACTATAAAACCGCTGACCTGATCGGCTGTGTAGGCAATTAGCGAATCGTTGGACAACTTTGCAATTACGAAGCTGTACATGGTTTTGTCGAAGTTCCCTTGTTTTTTTACATATATTTTACATTTTACAGAATCGCTGTTAATTAACAATGTTCCTGAGCTGAAAGCTTTATTATCCCTGGTTTTTGCTTCCTTCAGATTTTTTTGTATCTGTGTTTGCAATTCTTTCTCCGGATCATTAGCTCGTAAATTGTAAATTTGACTTAAAAATAACAGTGCAATCAATAGAATTCTAAGCATTCAGAATGAGATTATATGGATCAAAAATAATCAATGGATGAATTGATTCTCGGCATGGTTTGTATAAATTTGCTAAATATTTCTCTATTTCCTTGTAATTTTTTTGCCGGTTAATCGTCTTACTCTTTTTAATGCCTCAAAGTTGTATTCTGTTTGCTATTTAGCAGATAAAAACCTAAACCATCAAATTACGCCAAATGAAAGATGTTGAACTGCTCTCGCCCGAAGTATCGCAATCCGAAAAAACACAGGTTGTTGATCCATTGCAGGAGTTAGAGAAAGGAGTAGAAGCTGCCCTTGAAACCTATTCGAATGTTCATCGCGGAAGTGGGCACAATTCGATGGTAACAACCCATTTGTATGAGAAAGCACGCCAGATCGTTCTGGATCATTTGGGCTTAAGCACAAGCCGCTATGCCGTTGTATTTAGCACTCCACGTCGTGCAAGTATTCTACAGGCACTGTTTGGACAGGATAATTGTCGCTGTCTTTCTAGTCAGGATGTAGGACTTCCTTTAGGTGTGCGGGCTTTGGCTGTTTTAAAAAGTGCATTGCCCAAGGGTATTCCTTTTCAAACAGGAGGCGGAAATGCGCGTTTGGTTTCGCCTGATAAAGTAACCTGGGCCAATGGAGCAGAAAGGTTTGAACCAGGAACTCCCTCCATTATCAATATTATGGCGTTTGCTAAAGCACTGCAACTTACCAAACAATACGGCAATCATGCTTTTCACGGATGGCACAGCGAAAAACTAGATGCGTCAGAAATTCTTTATAACGACAATCTGCTTGAACATACCGGACTTAATCTGCTGAAGGAGCTGCGCAAGACACTTGTTGGCTGCAATGTTCTTGTTCCAACAGTACATGGCGATAAACCGTTCATTAATTTCGATAATGGTGCAAGTACGCCAACATTTAAACCCATATGGGAAGCTGTACGCCAAACCTGGCACCAGAACGAACAGATACACGAACAGATAATAGAAGAGGTTCGCGCAGTTTGTTTGAAGGCCTTAGGTGCGTCGAACTCTGGCTACGATGTTGTTTTTACGTCCAATACCACTGAGGCCACCAATTTGGTATCCGAAAGCCTTGGCTTAATAGCCGAAACCGAAATTGATCCGGTAATTATGAATACCCTTCTGGAGCACAATTCCAACGAACTGCCATGGCGCTTAGCCGAAGGATATTCACTAATTCAGGCTCCGATTGATACCGAAGGTTTCGTTGTTATTAATAAATTCGAAACCCTGCTGGCCGAATACAACCAGGAAGGTAAGCATGGAAATAAAAGGATAAAACTTGTTGCCATTAGCGGAGCATCCAACGTATTGGGTGTTTTCAATAATTTACAGGAAATTAGCCGTATCGCTCATCAATACGGTGCCCAAATATTGGTAGATGCTGCCCAGCTTGTAGCCCACCGCAGGGTAGAAATGGAGAACTGGGGCATTGACTACCTGGTATTCTCCGGGCACAAGGTATATGCACCGTTTGGTACCGGCGTACTGATAAGCCGCAAGGGATTACTTAATTTCAGCGCTTCTGAATTTGAACTTATACATTCGTCGGGCGAGGAGAATGTAGGAGGTATTGCAGCTCTTGGTAAATCGATGGTCCTTCTGCAACGAATCGGAATGGACAATATTCAGGCAGAGGAACACCGTTTGACAACTTACGCATTAAAAGGGATGGCGCAAGTTTCGGGTATTCGCATATATGGAATAAATGATACCCATTCGGCACATTTTGTTTATAAGGGAGGCGTTATCGCTTTCAGCTTAAAAAATTATATGCCTAATACAATTGCTAATGAATTAGCTAAACAGAGCGGAATAGGTGTACGCTCGGGATGTCATTGTGCGCATATGCTTATCAAACATATGTTGGGTATTCCTAAGCCATTGCAACGTTTTCAGCATATGATACTGTTTCTTTTTCCTAAATTGAGCCTTCCGGGAGTGGTGCGTATAAGCTTCGGTATTGAAAATACGGAAGCGGAGGTAGATACATTTCTTCAGGTAATAGACGCTATGTCGGTTAAACTAAAAAGCGGGATTGATATGAAGGAGAAAATGGATCGTTTCATCAATAAGACAACAGAGAGGGTTTATAATTGCTGACTTAGAGGATTAATTCAGTAAATAGCAATTTTGGAAAACTCCTTTTCTGTGTAAACTTGCTATCATTGCATCAAACATCGATGCTATGTCCAACATCTTCATTCATTATTTTACAGGTACAGGTAATACAGCCCATGCTGTAAAAATCATCGGTGAACAGCTCCAATCAGCTGGTCACCATATTAACGTGATTAAGGTTAGGAAGGGAATTACTCCTTCTCATGATAAGGCTGATTATCATATTGTAGCTTTTCCGGTACTAAGCTGGGCTGCGCCCACATTAATGAAGCATTATTTGAGCAAAATGCCCGTTTCCAATGGCACAAAGGTTGCTGTTCTTGCCGTTAGCGGGTCTATATTTAGCAATGGGAAAATAGTTAAAGGTTATGCAGGACAAGCACTTGAGGAGGTTGAATCCTTACTGAAGCGCAGAAAATATGACGTTTTTCTTACAGGTAATGCATCTTTCCCTGATAACTGGACGCAAGTCACCAATCCTTGCACCAAAGAAGAATCCGAATCTATTTTTCACCTGGCAGAGGCCGAGGTAGAGGTATTTATTCAAAAATTTATTGCGGGGAAACGCGAGCTGTACCGTTGTGGATTTTTCAATTTGCTTTGGAGCAAAGCAACTGCGCTTCTTTTTGGATTAATTGGCCGCCGCGCTTTAGGCAAATTCTTTATTGCCGATGAACATTGCACCGGATGCACGCTTTGCGCAAAGGCCTGTCCCGTTCAAACCATTCATATGGATGACAAAAAGCCGCATTGGGACACACGTTGCGAGGATTGTAACCGCTGTATTAACATTTGTCCGGAAAATGCAATTCAGGTATCTATGCCCATGTTTATATTGCAGATGACGATTCATGTGTTCGTTACCATTTGGGTAATTCATCAGATTTTACGGTATATTCCGGAATGGGTTCAGCTGGAAGAGTTTCTTACGATAGGCATAGAGGTTGTTCTTATCGTTGTCGCTTACATTATCCTGCTTTGGATAAGTTTCGTGCCACTCGATTGGATACTGAGGCAGTTCTTACAATTCAGAAGTGTACGACGTTTCTTTTCATTAAGCTATACACAAAGTTACAGGCGCTATAAAGCACCAGGGTTTAATCCTTTAAAGGAAAACGGATAACAACTTAAGGTTACTATTTTGAAATCTACGTTTTTTTAAAATTATCTTTATGTTAAAACCTGTAAATCCTAAAATGCATCGCGAGGATACGCTTAATTACTACCAACAAAAGGTTAAAGCGCTTGTAACATACGTCCGTCAACATTTAGATCAAGATTTGAGCGTAAAAACACTGGCTGAACGCTCCAATATTTCTACTTTCCATTTTCATCGGATTGTAAAAGCTTACCTGGGCATGCCGTTAGGTACCTATATTAATCACCTTAGGCTTGATACGGCTGCGAATATTATCAGGTATTCCGACGAAAGCATTAAGAATATTGCAACGCGTGTTGGATATAGCGACATATCGGCCTTTTCAAAGTCTTTTGCGCGTGAGTTCGGTATTTCACCATCCGATTACAGGACGAACAAGGATAGCTTTATCAATAGCACGGTCGATTTTCACTTTGCCAACAATGCAATTGAGAAATTCGAGCTTCGTCCTAAAGTCAAGACTATCCCCAACAGAGAAGTTTTATATATTAAGGTTAAAGGCGTATACGGAGGCGAGGAATGCTATAAAGCATGGGATATTCTTCTTGATTACGCATCTTCTAATAAGCGACAAAGCTGGAATTCGGAGGCATTCACAGTTTATTTGGACGATCCTGATGAGGTAGGCTTGGAAAACTGCACATTTGATTGTTGCTTTACGGTAAAGAAATTGTGTAATCCTCCCGAACCGATAGCCACCAAACGGGTTGAAGGTGGAAAATATCTTACGTTTCGCTACAAGGGCCCATACGAAGGATTGTGGGAAGTATATAACCTGATTTTTCAGGATTATCTTCTAAATAGGTACCAGCTCCGCGATTCACCTGTTATCGAAAAGTATTTGAAATATAGTGCTAAAACAAAACCGGAAAATATCCTAACTGAAATCTGTATTCCAATTGCATAATAACATCAATCATAAGTAAGAATCAATATGGTGCTATTGTTCGTGTTGAAGACAAATGTAACCAAATCCATGTCTTCTTGCGAAGGAAAATATACCGTATAAAGGAGCAGAAGCATGTTGTTTGATTTTAGGTGTATGTACGCTTTACAATGCGGTACAGTTAGCAGAGTATAGGGGTATCTGCATAACTGTAACCGCAATTGAGAGTACTTCTAGCCATTAATAATTTCGCCACCATTTGGGTGCAGCACCTGTCCATTAAAATACGATGAGTCATCGCAAGCAAGGAAGAGGTACGAAGGGGCTACTTCAACCGGTTGTCCGGCGCGTTTTAGGGGAACGCTGCTGCCATGTGAAGCCACCCGTTCGGCATCGAAGGATGCAGGTATCAACGGTGTCCATATCGGGCCGGGTGCTACTGCATTTACGCGTATCTTTTTTTCAACCAGGCTTTGGGCAAGGCTACGCGTAAAAGCAACAATAGCGCCTTTGGTTGAGGCATAATCCATCAGATTGCTACTGCCCCGGTAAGCTGTTACCGATGTGGTATTAATTATTGTACTGCCTTCTTTCAGATGAGGCAATGCCGCTTTGGTAAACCAGAAATACGAAAATATATTGGTAGCAAAGGTCTTTGTAAGCTGGTCTGTCGAAATGTCCAGAATACTCTTACTTTCAACCTGCATGGCTGCATTGTTTATCAGAATATCTAATTTGCCGAATTCGCGTATTACATTTTGCACAGCATGATAGCAGAACTCCTCGGTTGCAACATTGCCGGGAATAGGGAGGCAGGTTCTTCCGTATTGTTCAACGCTTTCTTTGGTTTGACGTGCGTCTTCGTGCTCATTCAGGTAAATAATAGCTACATCGGCGCCTTCCTTGGCAAAAAGTACGGCAATAGCACGCCCAATCCCACTATCTCCACCAGTAATTATGGCTACTTTATCTTTTAATTTTCCTGAGCCCTTAACCTGCGGATTGTCGTAAATGGGTTGAGGATCCATTTTATGTTCGTCGCCAGGTAGTTCCTGGGTTTGGGGTTTCTGTTCTTCTACTTTTGTCATTGTTTCCATAGTCACAAGTATTTTATGCATTTTACTTAAAAAAGTATGCCATAGCATAAAATTCCTGTTTTTACAGTCCCTCCTTAATGTGAATGCTTAATCCCTTCAACATAGTGAGGAAAAGATTGCTCATTACCCATTGAGATATATTACGTATATTCGGATTTCTTAAAATATACCATTATGACATTCGTTGATTGGACTGGTTTTGTAGGTGTTGCTATTCTGCTCGTTGCCTTCTTCCTTAATTTGAAAGAAGTGATTAAAAGCGATAGCATGTTGTATCTTACATTAAACATTGTAGGCTCCGGAATTGCATGCTGCGCTTCGGTGTTGCTAAAATATATACCTTTTATAATCCTGGAGGGCTCGTGGATGTTGGTTTCGTTGTTTGGGTTAATACAATATTTCAGAAAACAATAAGTACGAGTTTGCCCAATAGTTTTGCAACCACACCGAGCAATTAAAATATTATTATCTTTAACTCCAAACCACTATACAAGTCATAAGCCTGTTTAAAATACAGGAGCGAACATTAAAATAGAAAAATGAAGACACTAATAATAAATGTGAGTACCAATGTGCTTAGAAAGAACCACATGCTTGATTTAATCGCAAAAAACGAATGTTTGAACGATTATTACTTTATACATGATGGTGATTTAGATGCTATTTCCGATGAAATATTAACCCAATATTTTGATGGAGAACTAAAAGAATTGAGCTCGATGGTTTCCTGTGCCTATAAACATATTTTGGCTTATCAATACGTGCTCGATAATAATTTAGAGTTTGCTTTGATTCTCGAAGATGATATTTACTTGCATAAAGGCTTCTGTGTTAAGCTAAACAATATAGTAAATGAAGTGAGAACCAGGCAGCTTAGCAATTTTATTATATCTCTGGAGGATAGTATATTGCAATACGTAAAAGGTAGCGAATTAGAGAAAAATAAATTACTGTATAAAAAACCATTGGGGAGAACAGCCGGCGCTTACATTATCGATAAAATGGGCGCACAAAGCTTACTTCAGGAATTATACGCAAATAAATGTCATCGGCCTATTGATTGGTTCCATAACGATTGTTCATTAAATGAGCTTATTAATATTTACTGGGCGCATCCCGTAATAGCTACGCAAGGCAGTTTAAACGGGAAAATACCATCGTTAATAGACAAAAAGAAAACAGGGCACTTTAGAATAATTGGATTTAGGTTATCTCAAATTTATAAAACTATACTGTACCGCATCAGATAGCCTTTTCCTCTTTTGGAGCGGTAGTTGTAGATAGCACTTACCGATTCGCAAGTGCTATCCAAGGTTAAACTATTGTTGTTGCAGCAAGCGGCTTAGCTCAGCGGCATGAGTTTGATTATACGTCTGTACGTATGCAATGTACGGAACAAAGACTAGCATGCCAATCATTAGACCAATTGCTATACCTTTATATGCCTTGTATTTAAGCACAATGTAAAATGCCCAAGTAATATTTGCCGTAATGATAATATGCGTTATGTGGGCAATAAGGTAAGCGCCGCTCCATGGCAGTACAAACATCGATATCGTACCCAGGAAAAACAAAGGAAGCGATGTGAACACCAATAAACCTCCGTTTTTACTTATCAGGAATGCAACAAAACATCCCAGGTACACATAACTGGTTACGGCGCATGCATTGAAAGCCAACCATTCTACCACGCTCACCTTCAGTTTTCCTAAAAAGAAGAAGGCACTTACCAGGGTTACTACAAATAATAAAGCTGCCGCTACAATGCCGGCTATTTTTTCTGATTTCGATAAATTCATAATTTTTGTTTTTAATTGTTACTAAACTGGACTATTCGTTCAGGTAACCTCAATGCACAACTACATATGTACAGAAGCACAATGATTGTGGGTTGCCGACGAATTAAATAATGAGAATAGAAAACCAGATTCAGGAGAATACCCGAACCGCGAAACTACAACCTGTGGTTTGTTGAGGTTGATCTTAAGCCAGTACCAATTTAAGAATTGCTTTCAAAACGTGTGTTTTATTATCTGGACGCAAATGTAGGTTTTTTTAAAGAGTTTGTATAGTAAATAGCAGAGTATTTTAAACATAATCTTTTTTTTGAACCGTTAGTACTGTTATCCTTTTTGCGCTTTATTAGTGTCTTCATTAGGGTTATAACCTAGGTCCTGCGTCTTCTTTATATTTTTTTCAAGCTTCTTTATAGCATACCATCTCGTAAAATAAGCTCCTATCATTGGTAAGAGCCATGTAATAAAAGGAATATCAACAAAGAAACTCACTATGAGTAAAATGGTACTCATAATTAAAACAGCTACCGAAATTGTTAGTATTGCCCGGTATTTCTTTATTACAGTAATCCCATCGCGAATGCGCTGAAACTTATCACTCATTTCTGACAATTCAATGATATTTTGGCTATTAAAGCCATCTGGCTTTGCTTCGGGTACTTCTAAAGTTGCTGTATTGTTGAGATGAAAATTATCCGAAGCCTTAAAAACATACCTGTAGGCCTTCGCCGAAAAATCGATATCCCAGAAACGGCATCCGATTACTCTTTCCATTAGATTCCAAATGGCTTCAGATGTATCTCCCGCATTCTGCTCTGTTTCCAGCTTTATACCTTCTTCCGACATGATTTTGCCTTCAAGTTCCATCACTTGACGCATAAGTGTGCCGTTTTCTGTGTAATTTAAATTGAAAGCCATTGATGTTTCCGACAATGCAAACGACAGTACGTTGCAATCCGGCAAACTTCGCGGATCAATACATCGTTCCATACTGGCAAATAGGAGGGTGCCTTTATCAGTAAAGAATACATCGCATATACTATCTTCTTTCCAATTTTCAGCAGCGGTTTCAAAGGTTATTTCTTCCTGAAACTCCAGATTCCATCCGAAATGTTCTGTAAGTAAACCGAAATTATCTTTGAAATTGCGGTTTATTGCAATGCCTGAAATGTTAAATCCCATAGTTTATTTATTTTAACAGCAAGATTCTTGAATGCTCCGTGTTAATGCCGAATTTATTAATTATTCCCGGGATTAATAAACAATTATTGATATTTCATTCAACCAAATCCCCTCTCTCCATGTTATTCTTCATTAATGAATAGCACATGAGCCAAGAACATTTTTATCAGTTATCCCTTAAGTGGACAGGCAACAAAGGCGAAGGAACCACCAGCTATACATCGTATGAGCGCAGCCATATTATCTCGGGCGAGAACAAACCAAAGATACCTGCTTCATCCGATCCTGCTTTTCGCGGTGATAAAACAGCGTATAATCCCGAAGAATTGCTGGTAGCTTCACTTTCGGGTTGTCACATGCTCTGGTTCCTACATTTGTGCGCTAAAAACGGCATCGTTGTAGTCGATTATGCCGATAATCCTACTGGCGTGTTAGCCGAAGAGGGTGCCGCCGGAGGCCGCATAACAGCTGTTACGCTTAATCCTGTGGTTACCATTACCGATGCCAGCAACCTGCAAAAACTAAACGATCTGCACAAACAAGCCCACCAGTTATGTTATATTGCCAACTCGGTAAATTTTACGGTCAACCATAATCCAATAGGCAAGGTTGCGAGCTGATGAATATCCTTAGGCATTTATACACTGTACCGCTATATAATTCCAAATCCCTGCTTTTATTGTAATTATGCATTTACAACAGTGCAACACTAACCGTTAGTTTGTTTTGTGAAGTCCTTCTGATGTACTATCTTCGAAACATTATCAATATTTGTGTGTTACTATTAAATACTCATAAAAGTTCCTTGATTTTTATTCTTTTTCTACCCTATGCAAAATACTAACCCTATTCACAAGAATGTACTCCAAAAATCTCCTACAGGCATTGTAGGTTTCGACGAAATTACCGGCGGCGGAGTTCCTTCCGGCCGTCCCACACTGGTATGTGGTGATGCCGGTAGTGGTAAAACCTTATTCGCTATGGAATTTCTCGTACGTGGCGCTATGCAGTTCAACGAACCTGGCGTTTTCATGTCGTTCGAGGAAACGGAAGCAGAATTAGCTACCAATGTTTCATCGCTTGGGTTCGATCTCGACGAACTCGTTAAACAAAAAAAGCTGCTCCTTGAGCATGTGCATGTGGAACGCAGTGAAATATCCGAAACCGGCGAGTACGACCTCGAAGGTCTTTTTATTCGCCTCAACTACGCCATCGAAAGCATTGGTGCCAAGCGTTTGGTGCTTGATACCATCGAAACACTTTTTGGTGGCTTGCCCAACCAGTTAATATTGCGCGCTGAATTACGCAGACTCTTTCGCTGGCTCAAAGAAAAAAATATAACCTTTATAATAACAGGCGAACGTGGCGAGGGTACTTACACCCGTCAGGGCATGGAAGAATATGTATCCGATTGCGTAATTGTGCTTGATCACCGCGTGGAGGAGCAGGTATCTACACGCCGCCTCAGGGTGGTAAAATACCGTGGAACTTCGCATGGCACCAACGAGTACCCGTTCTTAATCGATGACTCGGGCTTTTCCGTATTGCCCATTACCTCGCTTGGGCTCAATCATAGTGTATCTGAAGAGCGCATTCCCACCGGTGTTTCCGAACTCGACGAAATGCTTGGCGCTAAAGGCTTTTTCCGTGGAAGCAGCATTCTTACTTCGGGTACTGCCGGAACCGGCAAAAGTAGCTTGGCTGTTCATTTTGCTCATGCATGCTGTAGCCGTGGCGAAAGTGTACTTTATTTTGCTTACGAGGAATCGCCCAACCAGATTATGCGTAACATGCGTTCTATTGGGGTAGATTTGCAGCAATGGGTCGACAAAGGCTTACTTAAGTTCCATGCCACACGCCCAAGTTTCTATGGCCTCGAAATGCATCTGGCCATTATGCACCGCGAAATAAGCGCGTTTAACCCAACCATTGTGATTGTCGATCCGCTAAACAGCTTCGTTACCAAAAATAACGAAATGGAAGCCAAAGCCATGGCTATGCGCCTCATCGATTTCCTTAAAATGAAACAGATTACGGGGTTCTTTACTTCCCTAACTTCTGGCGAGGATATCATTGAACAAACCGACATCTTTATTTCGTCATTAATCGACACATGGCTTTTGGTTAAGTTTATCGAAGTAAGCGGCGAACGTAACCGAGGCCTATATATCCTTAAATCGCGCGGAATGTCCCATTCAAATCAGGTTCGCGAATTGTTGCTTACCGAACATGGTATTAGGTTGCAGGATGTTTATGTGGGGCTCGAAGGTGTGTTGACCGGTTCGGCCAGGGTTGCACAGGAGTTGAAAGAAGCGAGCCACAAGAATACCCTGGACCAGGAAATACTAAGGAAAAAAATTGCCCTGGAGCGAAAACGCAAATCCATTGAAGCTCAAATTTCCGCTTTGCAGTTTGAATTTGAAGCTGACGAAGCCGAAATTCTCAAGCAAATTGAAATGGATCAATCCGTAGTTTCCAATATGACTGCCGAACAACAAAAAATGACTGAAAGTCGCAATGCCAGTAACCAAAAATAAAACGTACAATGTTTGAAATGAAAGAGAATATGTATTCGACCGAAAACAATTCGGTCAGCGATGAGAAAGATAAATGGGTGCTTCGTTTGTACGTTGCTGGGCAAACGCCTAAATGTGTTACCGCGTTTATGAATCTTAAGAAAATATGCGAAGTGCAACTAAAGGGCAAATACACCATCGAAGTAATTGACCTTTTACAATATCCGCAACTAAGCAAGGACGATCAGATCCTTGCCATCCCCACCCTGGTACGCAAGTTACCCGTTCCGGTGCGTAAAATTATAGGCGATCTCTCTAATACCGAACGCGTATTGGTGGGCCTCGACATAAAACAAACCGATTAATCAACCCAACCCCTGAGTCATGAAACACAATAAAAAGGATATCGAAGATTCTTCCATTATTTTTGAGCAATTTGTCAATGACTCAAGTAATGTAACTTATTTGCTTAAATTGTATGTTTCAGGAACCAGCCCGCAATCGGTGCGGGCTATCTCCAATATTAAGAAAATTTGCGAGGAGAATATTAAGGGGCGTTATACCCTTGAAGTAATTGACCTTTACCAGAACCCTGAACTGGCAAAAGAGGCCGATTTGGTTGCTGCACCAACCCTGGTAAAAAAATTACCGCTTCCTTTACGGAAGGTTATAGGCGATTTGTCCGATACAAACCGCGTACTTGTAGCACTTGATCTTAAAAAAATTGAAAGCTAACAAAAATCAAGAATGAATACCGATATAAAAATATTACTACACGAAAATGAAATCTTGCGTATGCAGCTGGCCGAAGCGGAAGAAACGCTGAATGCTATACGCAATGGCGAGGTAGATGCAATTGTAGTGTCTGGCAAAGGCTCCGAAAAGATATTCACGCTTACATCTGCCGAAACTCCTTACCGCCACCTTATTGAGGAAATGGACGAGGGTGCCGTAACTATTTCCGACGACGGAGTTATCCTATACTGCAATCGTCGGTTTGCGCAACTCGTTTCTATTCCTATGGAGCAGATTGTAGGGTCCAATTTCAGCCGCTTTTTCAACAATGAGCATATTTATAATTACCGGAATTTGCTCATGCAGACTATCAGAGGCAAATTTAAGGAAGAAACAGTTCAATATTGTGTAAATAACGAATGCAGGTTTTTTCATTTTTCGTTTTGTGCCATGCCCGAAGGGGCGCTTGGTAAAGTATGTATCATTGTTTCGGATATTACAGAGCTCAAAAAGTATCAGGAAGAACTTCAGCTCTTGGTTAACGAACGCACGGCAGAACTTCAGACCACCAATCGGGAGCTTGAAGAAAGCAATGCCATTAAGGATAAGCTATTCTCCATCATTGCACACGATCTGAAATCTCCATTTACAACGCTTTTGGGGTTTTCGGAATTGCTGGTAACCAATTTCAAGGAATACGACATGGAGCAGTTTCAAATGATGCTCTCGCATATTCAATCGGCAGCAAAAAGCGCGTTTACCCTGCTCGAAAACTTACTTCTGTGGGCAATGGCGCAGAACGAGCAATTGCAATTTAGTCCCGAGTTGGTGAATGTAACACAACTCGCCAGGGATGTTACCCGCAACCTTAAACCCATGGCGGCCATGAAGGATATATGGATTAATTGCCTGCCCGATCAGCCTATTGAAGGGTTCGTGGACGTGAATATGTTCCGAACCATTATCCGTAACCTGGTTTCGAATGCCATAAAATTCTCTTACAACGGCGGTTCAATTGATGTTAACATTTCTTCAAACGATTCGGAACTCATCATCATTGTTTCCGATAATGGAATAGGAATGACCGAAGACATAAAAAACAAGTTGTTTATGCTCGAACGAAATAAATCTGCAACCGGCACTGCACAAGAAAAAGGTACAGGTTTAGGCTTGCTTATATGCCACGATTTTGTACAGAAACATGGCGGTAGTATCCAAATAGAGAGTGAACTGGAAAAGGGCAGCTCGTTTATTGTAAAACTACCCCAACACGAATTCGCGTATGTGAGTAATCCGTCAACCAACCAGAGGAATTTCGGACAAGAATAATTCGAATCGCTGTTGGCATGCGTTTGTAATTCGTTCCATACAAATTGTTTTCTCATTTAAATCTTAATGCGAATTAAGGGTTGAATATTTATCGGTTAGCTTAAAAAACAATGTGATAAGTTAAACAGAAATGAAAAAACTAGTAACAATTTTGATACTTACAGCAACCTTTTGTTTGGGATTTTCTTTTAATTCAATAATTACAAATAACAAAACAAAATGAAAAAGGTAACAGGAATTGGGGGCGTATTTTTTAAATGCAAAGACCCCGGGAAAATGACCGAATGGTATCAGAAACATCTTGGATTGGAGACAAACCCTTATGGCGCAACTTTTGAATGGTATGAAAGTGCGGATGGTACAACTAAAGCACAGACTCAATGGACTCCATTTCCTGAAACAACCGATTACTTTGGCGCATCTACTCAGGATTTTATGATTAACTACAGAGTTGAGAACCTGGAAAAATTGGTTGAAGAACTGAAAAAAGAAGGAGTAACTATTGTGGATACTATTGAAACTTACGATTACGGTAAATTTATTCATATTCTGGACGGAGAAGGAAACAAAGTCCAATTATGGGAACCAATTGACTAAAATATAATAGTTAGGAGCTCACGGGCTCAGCGTCAGCAATACTTATAAAGTACCACCCTAAAAACTTAGAAAGATGCAGGAAACAAACAAAAAAGCCAGGGGTTTACTGAAGGACAAGCTGAAGATTAAGGTGAACTCAAATGACAACCCTTATCCTGCTGCTGATATTCGGCAAAAGCAGCTTCAACCGCGCAGGTTGTCTTCTTATTTCATTGTATTAATTGATAGCGGCTCTATCACTTACAAATTGGATTTACAAGACATTACCATTACGGGTGGCGACTTGCTTTTTGCAATGCCCAATCAGATTTTTGTACCTCCCGCTAAAACAGACAATTTAAAATATTTCAAGGTATTGTTTGATGAAAATACATTGGCTTTGCTGCCTCAACGCTTTTCGTTTCTGGTTAATCCCTTAAACGCGCAAACGATTCCCTTAGATAATGCTGCAAGGGAGCGCGTGAGAAAGGTCTTCGAAATTCTGGATCAACTGCTGCATACGGAAAAACAAACCGACTCAGAAATAATATTAGCCTACCTGAATTTACTATTATCGGAATTGAACAGTGCATATTTTAAAAATGAACCCGTTAATGTTTTAAACGCTAATTCTTCAAAGTTTGCTGAGTTCAAATTAATGGTGGAAACGAATCTTACAGAACAACCCTCTATCAATACCATTGCCGATAAATTGGCTTTAACTACAAACAGTTTGTACCGGCTGGTAAAAGAATATTCGGGCACATCGCCAAAGGATTTTTTCACTAACCGCCTGATGATTGAAGCTCAGCGGAAACTACGTTATTCCAAAATTTCAGTAAAAGAATTGGCGTATGAACTGGGGTTTAATGATCCCGACTATTTTT
>DATALJ010000133.1:0-2731 GCA_036261135.1 Bacteroidales bacterium | reverse complement strand
CGTAGATATGGCGACCTTTCGAAACGATTAAGCTTTCTTCTATTCCGTCTGCTTTAAAGGCATGCTCGTATGCAAGGTTGTGGCAATCTTCGATGTAGCCTCCAACATTGTTTTTAACAACCTTGTAGCTCAGGTGGATCTTGCCTTTGTATTTAGGAAAAGAAATGTTAAACCAGCAGGGCTCTGCATTTTTAGAATCGTCGGGTACGATTGTTCCGTATACCGGGTACTCGAACGTGAATGGGCATGTGCTATCGAACAAGGTGTAAGACTTTTCCGGGAGATCAATCCTGTAAAAACCTTTTGGCTTGGGCGAATAGTTTTGGTTGCACCCGGCAAACAGAGCAATTGTAAAGGCGACACAGAGAGCTAATAGTATATTCTTCATGTTGTTTTTTCGTTGTTTTCTGGTGATTGAATCGTCACCCTTATTTGCTTAATCCTTCGTGAATCAACGGCTTCAATTTTGAATATGAATTGTTTGTACTCAATTTCCTCATTTTTTTCAGGGATTTCTCCTTTTAGCTCAAGAATCAGGCCGGCCAGCGTATCGGCATCGCCTTTAACGGCATCAAAAATGGTAGGTTCGGAATGGAGTATCTTGTAAAAATCGTTCAAAAGAACCTTCGCATCGAATAAATAAGTATTGTCGTTGATTTGGGTGTAGAATTTGTCGTCTTCATCCGCCTCATCGGCAATTTCCCCCACAATTTCTTCCAGAATGTCCTCCAGTGTTACAATACCGATGGTTCCCCCGTATTCATCGACAATAATGGCCATGTGAATTTTTTTGGTCTGAAATTCGGTAAGTAACTCCTTTACCTTTTTGGAATCGGGTACAAAATAAGGCTTACGAATAAGTGTTTGCCAACGGAAGCTGTTCTTCTCGTTGATGTAAGGCATGAGGTCTTTTACAAACAGGATGCCCTTTATATCGTCGAAGTTTTTGGAATATACCGGAATACGCGAATAGCCCGATTCAATTACTGTTTTAAGTACATCGTCGAGCGGGGCAGAAATATCGATAGCAACCACATCCACCCTGGGCTTGAGTATTTGGCTTACATCGATATTGGCGAATTTTACAATACCTTTCAATATATCCTCTTCTTCATTCAATCTTTCAGAGGCTTGTTCGATGGCGTTGGATATTTCGCCTACCGAAAAAGCACTGCTGCCATTTATAATTTTGGTAATCCAATTGATAAAACCATTGAACATAAGGGAAAATGGCTTTGTTATAATATATTGAGCCCATAAATACCCTGTTATGGATATTGTGAATTTCTCTGGCTTATTATTTACAATGGTTTTAGGAATAATTTCTATCACAAACACATAAACAACGGCCAATATAGCTATAAGCAGAATTGGATTAGCAGTATTATTGCCAAGGTAAAAGAAGTTCAGGACCAGGAGTATAATGAGCGCAACCCTCAGGAACGTATTAACAATCCCAAAAGCAATTTTGAGGCTATCCGGATTTTCGAGTAGCTTTTGGATTTTGATTCCTTTTTTTGAGAGCTGCTTATCAGGTTTCCCTGAGTATAGATGGGCTACAGCGAATATAGCACTCTCAGCAGCCGATTGCAAGCAAAGTATAGCTGTAAGAATAGCTACAAGCGTCCAACTAGCAACATACTCCCAAAGAAAGGAACCGTTATGATTGGAGAAATAAAAGAATCCGGATAAATGAGCCTCAGTTTCCAAGCGTTTTGGTATGGGTTTAACTTAGAATGGCAGATCGTCAGACGCTTCCGGCCCCTGATTATAATCGAAACCCTTAGGCTCTGAACTTGCCGGAGTACCATTATTGCTTGATTGATATCCTCCGCCATCTTGCTGGCTATCATCACCGCGGCGGCCTACCATCTGGAAGTTGTCCGCTTCTATTTCGGTAATATAGCGTTTGTTACCGTCCTTATCGTCGTAAGAGCGGGTGCGTATTTTGCCTTCAACATAAAGCGTGGTGCCTTTTTTAACATAGCGGCCTGCAATTTCGGCCAACGAACGCCAGCATACAATGTTGTGCCATTCAGTATTGGTAACCTTTTCGCCGGTTTTGCTTTTGTATGATTCGCTGGTAGCCAGGGTAAACTTAGCAACAGTACGATCGTTGTCGAGGTGCTTTACTTCGGGGTCTTTGCCTACGTGGCCTAATAAAATAACTTTGTTTATCATGGTTAAGTTTTAATTAGAGCAGTAAAAATAAATAAAATTTGGTTTCAATCCGAATTATGAGTTAAGACTGCTCCTTTTTAATAATAAATGCAAATAATTAATTCACTGTGTCTTGCAAATATTTATCGATAAGCCGAGACACCGGATACGATTGTAAATCCGCTTGTTTAATCATTGTATATTTTTGAGATAATTCTGGTGGAAGTTCATCAATTTTTACATGAATAAATTCAACTTCAATGGTTCGATGGGTTAGCTGATGTTTATAGCGTTTTGCATTACCTATTATATATACATGCACGTTTTTAAAAAGCGAAGTCCATTCTTTTGATTGTAGTAATTCTTCAATGGTACATTTTGACTTTGTTTCGATGAGTGGAAATTCATACAGCCCTTGCCATATATCTTTTTCCTCTCTTTGTTTTATAAAAGTGCAGTCCTTATAATATAGGTATATATAGTTGAAAAAACGGATTTTAATTTTACCGTTTTTTATTTTGAAAGGCACTTATGGAATTTGGCGCACTACAATGTGTTCCAAAAAATCCCA
>DATALJ010000127.1:0-9864 GCA_036261135.1 Bacteroidales bacterium | reverse complement strand
AAATTAACTGTTGATGGCACTTCATATACAGCAAATTCGCAAAGATCAAATGCCTTTAGTCCTACAACTTCTATTAACTGGCAAAACCCACAATCACCCGAAGCAATTTGGAGCCCTCAGTACTATACGGCTAATAATAGTGCCGAGATGATGTTCTACCCAGGTGGTTTTGGGGCTAACGGAACGATGGGTGCTACTCAGGAATTAGTAAATTCTTTTGGTATGGCCAATGGTTATCCTATTGACGACCCCAGGAGTGGATATGACCCTGCAAACCCATATCTTAATAGGGAACCGAGATTTTACAGTAACATTTTTTATAATGATTGCCAGGCTAAAAGGCTGTCAAACGCGCAGGTTATGTATACTTTTGAAACATGGCGTTCAGAGGATGGTACTACTACCGGAAAAGACCTTGCTGAGTTGACTTCCAAGAACAGCAGGACGAATTACTATATCAAAAAATTTGTTTATATGGGTTGGAACCCTTCCGATAAATCAGTTGATGCACAACGTCGTACGAAATTTATTTTCCGTTGGGAACAAATGGTTCTAAATTTCGCTGAAGCAGCGAACCATGTTGTATCTTCTCCCAATACGCCCTTATATGGTTTAACTCCAAAACAGGCGATAAAATATTTGAGGGCCAGACCAACAGTTGATAATAAACCTGGATTATACCCAACAACCGATGACCCATATTTGGATGAAGTTGCATTAGACTCAAAGAAATTTGACGATCTGGTTAAAAATGAACGCCGTATAACAACTTGCTTTGAAGGAAATAGGTTTTTTGATTTACAACGTTGGTCTACGTCAATTGATGATATGAACATGTTGGCATCTGGTCAAAAAGATGGATATGTGCATGGTGCCTCTATTACAAAAAAAGCTGATGGCACTTATGCTTATGATTTAAATATGCAAGTAGAAAAACGCTTATTTAAATCTGCATATCTACCAATTCCCTATAAAGAAATATTGAGGATGAGCAATTTAATACAAAACGAAGGTTGGGATTCCTGGAGATAAAATTTTAAATTGAAAAACAATGAACAAAAGAATTTTATATTTGGTACTAGCGGTAGCATTGATTCTAACATCATGTTACGACGATTATATTCATGATTATAACTATACTTCAGTTTATTTCCCATACCAGACAGATGTTCGTACTTTTGTGGTTGGAGAGGGAATGACAATTAATGTTGGAGTAGTACTTGGAGGCACAATTGATAATGATAAGGATCGGGTAATTAATTATTTATTCGATAATAGCTTAATTACACCAGCTGTTCTTTCCGGAATGAAGAACAATTCCTTACCATATATAAAGCAAGCAACTGCTTCGGTTTCAACTTTGCTTCCTTTGCCGTCAAATTATTTTACCATTAGTGATAATAGTAAAATGGTAATTAAAGCAGGTATGCATGCTGGGTCCGTAACTATTAAAGTTGACTCTTTACAGTTTTTATCAGATCCGGCTACTCTTAATGCAACTTATGCGTTACCATTTTTAATTACCGCTGCAGATGCAGATTCTATAATTACTGCAAAAAAGTATGCAATAATTGGTGTGAAATACGAAAACATGCTTTTTGGTAATTATTGGCACGGCGGGGTAACTATTGTTAAAGATGCTGCCGGCAATAATATTGATACGATTATTTATAGAACTACTATCCCAAGTCCGGAAAGTAAAATCTGGAGTTTAACGACAACAAGCCCCAATACATTGATTACAAACGGATATAGTGACAAAACAAATAGCAAAATGGTATTGGCACTCGATGGTAATAATATTACTATCACGCCAAATGCCGGATCATCAGTAGCTATTTCTGGCGAGGGTCAAAGTACCTTCAATAGATCAAAATTGTTACAGGATAGAAAACTTTATTTAAATTATCAGTATTCCGATGGAGCCGGAAATACCTATCATGCAAAGGATACACTTATATTCCGTAATCGTATTCGCGATGGTGTGAACGAATGGCAGGACGAACATCCTGGCAATTATTAAAGATTTTAAATTTAGGCTTAGTTTGTTTAATTGTAAGATAGAGCTTCCGGATATCGGAATGCTCTTCTTACAATTTTTATTTTATGGCCGAAAATAATGTTATTTAAAAAACCCTGAGGCTGGCGCGCGTTTGTAACGCGTGACAGGGAAATAAGCAAGTGTTACAAACGCACGTTAGCTTTAACTTGTTAAGAATTTATGAATTATTCAGGTTAGAAAACCTTAACGGAAAGCTTTGAATTACTTCATTTGCTTTTCAAACCCAAATACGTTCTGAAATACCCGCATTCCTTAATAATTTCCTGGTAGTACCTGGTTTTGCCGTACCTTGCACGCAGTACCTTAAAGTACAGGCCGGCCCTGAAATCTCCTGTGTATTCCGTGGATATAAAAAAGCGGTTTTGCTCGCATTTGGCTGCCATAAAGCAACATTTGGCACTAAATTCCGGATCCTTACTTAGCGTAAGGGCTTTGTCATAGTATTCCTCTGCTTTTGTGCAGTGGTAAATGGAATCGGAGAAATCGGCGAACGAAGGGCTGAAATCCCAAACGGTTTCGGCGGGTTTTACGTTGTTATAATAGAAAGCACGGCTATTTCCGTAATAGGTAATGTTGTAATAGGCATTGGCAAGCTCAAAATAATACTTTGCTGCATTCTTAGGTTCTTTTTCAGCCTTATCTTCCAGTTCTATCATTTTTTTAAGAAGTGTATACTTTGAGTAACTAATCTCTTGTGGCGCCTCAAAATCGCAATCATGACAATCGTTTATATGAATAAGGAAAGGATCGGCAGGAAGTACTGCATCGCCCGAACCTTCCGATTCCTCAAATTTGGCAATAGCTTCTTTCAATTCACCTTGATAGACCAGGTTTATAGCTTCGTATTCGAATAAATCGTTGCGCGAGAAAGGATGTACGCTAAGCACGTATTCTTCAAAACGGGTCTTGTCTTTTTTGTCTATTAGGGCAACCAAGGCCTTAACTTTATCCGGATCATTATAGAAAGCGCGGTTACTGGTATAATCCAGGCACTGTGCTTTTACTATATCGCCAAATGCAAGGAACTTAGCCGACAAGCGTTTCTGTGCCCAAGATACCATAGGAGCAGCCCGCAAGCTTGCGTTGTGCTTTTCCTGACTGAGCCAGGTTAGTTCTTTTGCAAGCTCATCCTCTGCCTTTTTGCCAGGACTGCTCAATAGTTCAACCTTGGTAATCACCCGGATCAACCGGGTTTGTTCGGCTACAAGGGTATCGTTTTTTGCACCTGCTTCTGCTTTTTTAAGATAATCTTCTGCTTTTTTATACGATTGCTGAATGGTGTTCAGGTAGCCTGCTGCAAGGTTCCACAGGTATGGTTTGGCTGTGTTCTTTTTGTTTGCAGCCTCTTCAATAAATGTTAGCAGCGCAGCATTTACATTCTGTTGCGTTAAGGCATACGATGCATCATTTTTGTCAGATTCCCAAAGCGAAGGGATAAAGCTTTCTTCTTCGATATTGATGGCACGGGTTAATAGCACGTCAAGCAGATCGGACTTTGGGTTCAGTGCGTATATTTCCTTCATGGCACGTAGCGGGTCGGCATAAAGACCTAATAAATGCCATAATGCTTCTTTCTCTCTGTTGTTTTTTGCGAGTTCCAACGATCCCTCCCAGTCGGTTTCGTCTTGCGGATGAAAGTTCTGGAAAGCGATAATACGAAATTCCGGCGCATGGTCGTATGCAACAGCATATAGGTAGTTGGCTTGGCTGTATTCGCCAAGTTTATAATGTGCTCCAGCTGCATAGCCCATGGTGCGATATTTTACAGAGCTTTCACTATTGAGCAGATTTTTGTTTTGTTCGTAGAAAGAAATACATTCCTCATATTGCTCTGAGTTGTACAATA
Source organism: Bacteroidales bacterium (assembly GCA_036261135.1). GTDB lineage: Bacteria > Bacteroidota > Bacteroidia > Bacteroidales > JAAUTT01 > JAAUTT01. The sequence goes on along the minus strand of DATALJ010000127.1, from coordinate 5,956 downwards.
GACGCACCAACTGAAACAGATATCGCTGCTTTAGGTTTTCATTCATAGCATTGGTGAAGGATCTTTTCCCTGCATCAATTAGTTTCTGCATGGGAGCGGTGTTTTTTCGCGGATCATCGCTGCGCTCGTCGTCCCAGTAATCAGGTATGTATGTAGCATATGGTTCGCAACGCTTTGCAAAACCCAGGTAATATAAAACCTCACGTGTAATAGAGGGGTCGTTAAAACGGAGTAATGAATTCTGCTTAAGATATGGCTTTACGGGATATTGGTTATTCTTCAGGAAGAAGATCATGGTGTCGATCTCGCCAATTCTCGATTTATACACTACGTATTGCAAATCGGCTTCAGAAACTGTATTGTTGAAGAAGCGCTCCCATTCGCTGATGTTGGTGGCGTCAAATGCGGTGGATCCGTCATCGTAATATCCATAGGATCCGTAAAATACATTCTGTGAGCGGAAGAAAGGACTAAAATCGTCGGCATGGCTCACTTCTGGCGCAAAGAAGGAATTAAAATAATCTTCAAACTCGTCACCACCTGAACAGGCAAGAACGATTCCAACAACAATAACGGGTAAGCTAACGGAAATAATTAAAAATTTCTTCAAAGTCTTTCGGTTCATAGTGAATTAAGTTTAGCGAGTCCAGATGATAGAATGCTACGGTTGCCGGCGATTTCATTTTCTTTGAAACCTGCATAGCTGCTTGTTTGCATAGCTCATGGGTCGTTTGTTCCACCTTTATAATGTCGTCCTGCATGAGGTAAAACCCTTTGCAAAAGAAGGATTGTTTTACCCTGAACTGATTGTTGCAAACAGGAATAAAATTAACATTATTTTCAAAATCAGCCATCGAAAGCGTGCTTAAAAGGTTGATCACTTTCCCTTTCCGTATCTGAACGCCCCAAGAGAATGTGGGTAAAACAACATCCATGGGCAATGGGTAATCCCTGGTATACGCCACATATTTATCGGCATCGTTTGTATTAAATATAGAATTGTTCGCAGCCACGGTATCAATCTTTCCCATGTTGTAGTACATTAACATTCCGCGATCTACGGGAGGTATACCTGTTAGTTTGAAATATTTAACCTGGTGTAACCGAATGGTAGCGCTGATTACCAATTCCTGTTTTTCTGCGATCCTTTTTATTTCAGTAATAAACGCAAAGTATGCAGCTCGGGTGGACTCAGTCCAGTCGCAGTCGAACTGAAATTCGTTGTAAGCAATGTTATTCCTGTCGGCCATAAGGTTTACCTGCTTAAAAACCTTTTCGGCAAGAGCTTTTACGTTATTCCCTTTAACATGCAGGAAGGTTTTGTTGGTGATGTAAACAACAGGAATAATGGATAAGTCTTTATTTACTCGAGAATTAAATGCTATCTTCCCTTTCGGAACAGCTTCACCTCTGGTGTCTTCCCAGTCTACATCAAAAAAACGGACATATAATTTTTGAATATGCAGGGAATTGAGGAGCTGGCTGTCGGTGGAAGTAAGCGTAAATCTTGTCTTCCAGTAGTAGAAAGCTCTTTCAGGAGCCTTTTTCGTACAGGCTGCCAAAAGAGCTCCCAGAAATATGGTAATAATTACGTTTTTCAGCATTTAAGCCAGAATGCGTTGAATAAAGTGATGGATATCCTGCGCATAATCTTGACTATCATTCAGCATTTTTACAAATGCACTGCCGATAATAGCTCCATTGGCATACTGGCATGCATTGTTGAATGTGTCTTTGTTTGAAATGCCAAACCCAATTACAAGCGGGTTCTTAAGCTGCATGGAACGGATGCGTTTAAAATACTCCAACTGTTTTTCTGCAATAGCGCTTTTTACACCAGTAGTCGATGAAGAGGAAACCATATAAATAAAGCCTTTGCTTATGGAGTCGATCATGCGTATACGTTCATCACTGGTTTGTGGTGTGATGAGGAATATAAAGCGCAGGTCGTACTTTTCGAAAATGGCTTTATAGTGTTGCTCATACTCGTCCAACGGGAGGTCTGGAAGTATAACACCGTCGATACCTGCTTCGCGACACATGGCACAAAAGTTCTCCACGCCAAAGTGAAGAACCGGGTTGAGGTATCCCATCAAAAGCAGCGGTATGTTTACTTTTGCGCGAATGTTCTTAAGCTGATCGAACAGCAGCTTCATGTTCATGCCATTTTTCAGCGCTTTGGTGCTGCTGTCCTGTATTACAGGTCCATCGGCCAAAGGGTCGGAAAAAGGCATGCCAATTTCAACCATGTTCACCCCTGATTTTTCAAGCTGAACGAGGATTTCAGGTGTGCTGTTTACCTCCGGATGCCCGGCTGTAAAGTAAATGGAAAGTATATTGTTCTTTCTTTCCTGGAATAATCTGTCTATGCGATTCATAAATTATTGTCTTATATCTTGGCTCTTGGTTCTTGTGTCTAATTCTATTTGCTCATTTCTCTGATATACGTATCCATATCCTTATCGCCTCGTCCGGAAATATTGACTACTACAACATCCGAACTGTTGAACGTAAGCTTTTTCAATCCTGCTAGCGCATGAGCTGATTCTAATGCAGGAATAATCCCTTCGAGGCGTGTAAGCTCAAATGCGGCGTCCAGCGCCTCCTGATCCGTAGCATCAATTACTATGGAACGTCCCGAGGCATGAAGGAATGAGTGGCCAGGACCTACGCCAGGATAATCCAGTCCTGCCGATATGGAATAGGGTTCTATGATTTGTCCGTCAGCATCCTGCATGAGCATGGTTTTGGCACCCTGAATTACGCCTAGCGAACCTTTGGCAATGGACGCAGCTGTTTCGCCGGAGTTAACGCCCAGTCCGGCAGCTTCTACAGCGACAAGTTTCACCGATGGCTCGTCAATAAAGTGGTAAAATGCACCCATGGCATTGCTTCCTCCGCCAATACATGCCAGTACGTAGTTTGGTAGTTCGCGGCCAATGTACTCTTTGAGTTGCCATTTTATTTCTTCACTCACAATGGCCTGCAGTTTGGCAACCATATCTGGATAGGGGTGAGGTCCTACAACAGAGCCTATCAGGTAGAATGTATCTTCGGGGTTGTTTATCCAGTCACGTATAGCTTCATTGCCTGCGTCTTTTAATGTACGGTTGCCGCTCATGGCAGGGATAACTTCAGCGCCAAGCATTTTCATGCGGAGCACATTGGGCATTTGTCTTTTTACGTCAGTTTCGCCCATGTATACCACGCATTTGAGCCCCATGAGGGCGCATACGGTGGCTGTGGCCACACCATGCTGTCCTGCGCCTGTTTCTGCTATAATCCGGTTCTTACCGAGTGCTTTGGCAACAAGTATCTGTCCTATGGTATTGTTTACCTTATGCGATCCTGTATGGTTAAGGTCTTCGCGTTTCAGGTATATATTGGCGCCGTATTGTTGCGATAGGCGCGTTGCATAATATAGCGGAGATGGCCTGCCTACATAGTTTTTGAGCAGGTACCGAAATTCTTTTTTAAAACTGTCGCTGTTGATGATATTGAGGTAACGTTGGCGTAGCTCTTCAACATTGGTATAGAGCATTTCGGGAATGTATGCCCCACCAAATTGGCCATAGAAGCCATGTTCGTCAGGTGAAAAATTCATATTACTTGTTTTTATGTTGAAATTCGTTTAATTCATTGTTTATAAAGCAGTCTATCATTGTGCGGTAGATGGCTTCGGCAATATTGGGATCCAAACCGCTCTCATTTGAGAGGTTTCGTACTTTGACGATGACAGCTTCCACACGTGCCGGGGCTTTTACATCATCGGTCGAGTTTTTAAACCGAGCTGCATGTTTAACAAAATATTGCCGTTCGGCAAGCAGTGCCACTATTTGCCTGTCTATCCGATCGATATTTCCACGGACTTCTTCTAAATTGCTAACTTCAGGGTAGTTCATTGTTGACGTATTTTGGGAACAAAGGTCTTTAGTTTATTGATATCCTTTAGTGCCGGCTGAATTTCGAAACAACTATTAATATCGATACCTGCGAACTCAGGAATTGATATGGATTTAACCGCTTCTTCATCCTCGGGTCCTATGCCACCACTGAGTATAAAAGGCGTTGTGTATGGATAGCTTTCCAGCATGTGCCAGTCGAACTTCTTGCCACTGCCACCAAAGTCTTTTGTGCTGGTGTCGAAAAGGAAATACTTGCAAACTCCATTATACTCCTCCAGAATTGACCAGTCAAAGCTTTCATGTACACCAAAAGCTTTGATGACATCAAATCCGTCCTCATGCGCACTGCTGCAATATTCGGGAGATTCATTTCCGTGCAATTGAACCATATCAAAGTTGTACTTCTTTGCTGTGGCAATCATGTCTTCGTATTCTTCGTTTACAAATACCCCCACAGTCTGTATTTCGGGCATCAGCGATTTTACAATCTCCGGATCGAAGTCTGTTCCAACATACCGTTTCGATTTAGGATAGAAAATAAAGCCCATCCAATCGGGTTTCAGTGTTGCTACTTCATTTATATTAGCGCTTTCGCGCATTCCACATATTTTTAGAATCATGTATTTAGTCTTAAGTCGTTGGTCGTAAGTCGTAAGACTACGGCTAACATTTTGCTAACGCTCGTTTGTAGCGAGTGCTAGTATAATTGTCAATTATCAACTGTCAATTCTTAATTGATTTATAAATTCCCTGCATGCCTCTCCCGGATTGTCCGTTTTCATGAAGTTCTCGCCAATTAGGAAACCTTGGAAGCCATGACTTCTGAGCATTTTTATGGTATCTACGCTATCAATACCACTCTCTGATACTTTTACAAACTGGTTAGGTAAGGCTTCGGCCAGTTTTAATGAATGTTCCAGATCTACTTTAAAGTCTTTCAGGTTGCGGTTGTTGATTCCTACCATGTCCACTTCGTCTATAACCATGTCGAGTTCCTGTCGGGTGTGCACTTCAAAAAGTATTTCGAGATGGAGCGACTTGGCGCAACGTGCCAGTTTTTTTATCTCATCTTCTTCCAACGCAGCAGCAATGAGCAGAATAACATCTGCTCCCATGGCTTTGGCTTCAATAATCTGGTATTCGTCTACAATAAAGTCTTTACGCAGGATTGGGATTGAGTTAAGCTCACGTGCCGCAATCACATCAATGGGCGAACCACCAAAGAATGGCCGGTCGGTTAAAATGGATAGTCCTGCAGCATTAGCTTGCATGTATCCTGTGGTTACTTCTTCTACACTGACCTTATTGTTGATAATACCTTTGGAGGGTGATTTGCGTTTAAACTCAGCAATAATACCTGATGAACGTTGCCTGGTTAATGCTTCTTTCAGCGAAATGGGCGTGCGCAAAAAACCTTTTCTTTTTTCAAGTTGCTTGATTGAAATAAGGTTCTTATTTTCTTCCACTTCGATGTATTTTTCAGCTATAATTTTGTCGAGAATGGTCATTTTTCTTTTATTTATTGAATAACTTTTTAAAAGCTGCGTAAGCCTTACCACCCATTAAAGAATCTACGCACATTTGCTGACAATCATCTATGGATTTATTCGGGAAGTAGACGCTTAAAGCGAATGCCGAATTAGCCAGCACTACTTCATTCTGTGCTTTGGAACCTTTTCCCTGTAGAACTGAGAGAAATATGTTCGCTGCTTCTTCAATGGTATTGCCCCCGTGGAGTTCGGTGTGTATGGTTTTTGAATAACCAAGCTTTTCCGGAGCGTATAGCGCTTCCTTTTTGTTGGATACGATACTGAAGTCGCCTGTTAGCGATATTTCGTCGTAGCCATCCAAACTGAAAACAATGCCATGGCGAATTCCAGCCAGACTATATACTTCAGAATAGATTTTCTGCACTTCGGAATTAAATACACCTACCAAATGGGCATTTGGCCTAGCAGGATTAGTCATTGGCCCCAGCATATTGAAGAAAGTCTTTACTTTCAATGCTTTTCGTACGGTTGCTACGTGCTTCATGGCAGGATGGAACAAAG
>DATALJ010000122.1:0-3835 GCA_036261135.1 Bacteroidales bacterium | reverse complement strand
ACTTTATTAAATTTCAGCACAATATTCGTAATTTCGCAGAAAATTTGAGCTCACATGAAGATATTTGCTATTGGACGAAATTACATAGATCACGCAAAAGAACTAAACAATCCGCTGCCTGCTGAACCTATGTTTTTTCTAAAGCCTGATACAGCCTTGGTTCGCAACAATAATCCGTTCTTTTATCCCGAATTCTCAAAGGAAATTCACTACGAAGTTGAAATTGTGCTGAAATTTAATAAAGTAGGAAAGAATATTGATGAGCGGTTTGCTTATCGATATTATAATGAAATTGGCCTCGGTATTGATTTCACTGCACGCGACATACAACGCAAGTGCCAGGAGAAAGGAACCCCCTGGGAAATAGCCAAGGCATTTGATAATTCTGCTCCCATAAGCCGGTTTGTACCTAAAACAAGTTTTACAGACCTTAAGAATATTCAGTTCAGGCTTGATATTAATGGGAATACTGTGCAAAACGGCAATACCAACGATATGATCTTTCACTTCGATCGTCTGGTGTCCCATGTTTCCAATTATATGACCATTCGTATAGGCGACCTTATGTTTACTGGAACTCCGGCTGGCGTTGGCCCTGTGAAAATAGGCGATCGTTTGCAAGGCTATATAGGCGATGAGCTGATGCTGGATTTTTATATCCGGTAATGTACATTGTCATTCCGGCGAAGGCGGGAATAACAATGAGTTTCCTGCTGAGGGCTGTGTGAAAAGTTAATTAATATCGTAGTCAGAGACTACGATCAGCAATCCTGCTTATAAATTAACGCAAAATGCTAGGCGTAGTCTCTGACTACGCCACTACGAAGCACTTTTTTCTGAGCCTCTGGAACAAGCGTTACACGTAACTCAGCTTAACTATATTCGTTTGTCCTTTGTCCTCATAAGGTGTACTACCCACATGCACTACAACTTCCCCTTCTTTAATCAGGTTTCGTTCCTTTAAAAAGTCCATGGAGTATTTAATGGCATCGTCTATGTTGTCATGCTCTTCGAGAATGAATGCGCGAACACCCCATACCAACGACATCTTTCTTAAAAGTGTAGTATTTCTGGTGAATACGAATATGTCGGAGTTTGGCCGGTGACTCGAAATCTTAAATGCGGTATATCCTGAATAGGTAAAGGTGATGATTGCTGATGCATCGGTTTGGCTTGCCATTCTACATGCATTCAGACATATAGAATCAGGAAGGAATGTCCTGGAATTAGCTATAGGTAAGGTTTCTCTGTTGTAGGTTACACCTTTTTCAGTCCAGTCAATGATTTTCTGCATGGCTGCAACGGATTCCACAGGGTATTTGCCTGCAGAGGTTTCTGCACTAAGCATAACAGTATCAGCTCCATCGAGTACAGCATTGGCAACGTCGTTAGCTTCTGCACGAGTGGGTCTGAAGTTGGTAATCATGCTTTCGAGCATCTGTGTAGCAATGATTACAGGTTTTGCTTTTTCGACACACCGCTTAACAAGGTCCTTTTGAATAAGCGGTACCTGATCGAACGGGATTTCTACGCCCAAATCGCCGCGTGCAACCATAATACCGTTTGATGCGTCAATGATATTGTCAATATCTTCGAGTGCTTCGGGTTTCTCAATTTTAGCAATGATGCGTGCAAACTTCTTTTTATTGCGGATTATTTCTTTGAGTTGCACTAAATCATCGGCAGAGCGTACGAACGAAAGAGCAATCCAGTCCACATTGTTGTCGAGCGCAAAGTTTACATCTTCAATGTCTTTCTCGGTAAGGCTGGGCAAAGAAATTTTGGTATTGGGAAGGTTAACGCCCTTTTTGGACGAAAGAAATCCGCCATGAATTACCTTCGCTTTAACCTTATCTTTTCTATTTGTTTCGGTAACTTCCAGCTTAAATTTACCATCGTCGATGAGGATGAAATCCCCTTCTTTAACGTCCTTTGGGAATTCTTTATAGCTTAAATATAGCTTATCTGCTGTTCCTAAACATTTTTCGGTTACAAAAGCTACAGTATTACCTTCAATCAGCTCGACTCGGTTGTTTTCAACATCGCCAATTCTGATTTTAGGTCCTTGTAGGTCGGCCAGCAAGGCTACGTTGGTATTTAGTTCTTCATTTAATTCAAGTACAGTGTTTATAACATGTAAATGATCTTCGTGTGTTCCGTGAGAAAAATTAAGCCGGCAAACGTCTATCCCCTCGTGAAACATCTTCTCCAGTACCTCTTTTGTTGAGGAGGTTGGGCCAATTGTCGCTATTACTTTTGTTTGTGAACGGATTTGTCTCATGAAATATATATTTTAAAGAAAATCAATGTTATTTATAATAAATCGCAAAGGTAGCGAATTTAGTTGGGAGTTGGTTGCAGTAACAAAATTTTAAGATTTTGCATAAGGGCAAAAAAAAGAGTGAATCTTTTAAAAATTCACTCCTTTTTCAAGCTTGTTGAGGTAAATTATTTTTTACCTTTTTTTCCTGCTTTTGCAATTGAATCAGCTGCAAGAGAGTCAGCAATTGCTTTTGCAATTGAATCTTGTTTAGCTTGTTCTACAGCTTTGTTCATAGAATCAACAGCAGCGATAGAATCAGCTACTCTTGTAGAGTCAGCAATTCTTTTAGCTTCTTGTTCTGCAGCGCTAGGGCCACAAGCAACAACTGAAAATAAAGCAGCAACAGCGAGAGAAATGAATAAATTTTTCATGTGCGTATAGTTTTTTAAATAACGTCCCAAAATTAATTCAAAAATTAAAACACGATTATAAATTTTAATTTTTTTTTAATTTATTTTTCGTTTAGTTATCAACAGCTTGTGTAATTATTTAAATGATAATCTATTATGCCTTTTCTACATAAAGCTGACCTGTTTCGTATCGTACAACAATCACTTTCTCTCCTTGGTTAATATACCCTGTCTCGGATATTGAATCATAGATATCTCCCTCTATTTCAACCTTTCCTGAAGGTCTGAGCATCGTAACAGCTGTTCCATATGAACCTATCATATTGTTTTTGTTATCGAAACTAATGTATCCATCGCTGCTGCGTTGTTCTGCTTTTAATGAAAGGCCGGCTATTCTGGAATTTCCAATAATCGATTTCGTGAAATACAGGGATAACAACAGAGCAGCAGTAATGGAAATCATGACTACCGATAAAGCCTTGAAGATAGCCATAATGGCCCTGCTAAGATCTAATTCGAAAACAAAATTATCGATCATGCTTAGGGTTAAACCTGTTATTACGAGCGCTATGCCGGTAATACCAGTTACTCCAAATCCCGGTATGGCAAAGATTTCAATAGCTATTAATATTAGTCCGACAATAAACAGGAGGATTTCCCAATGTTCCGCCAATCCTTCAAGATAAAGTGGTGCAAAATACAAAACGGCACCCACAGCGGCAGCAGCCAGCGGGAAGCCAATGCCAGGAGTCTGTAACTCGAAGTATATGCCACCTATGATAAGCATGATCAATAACCCTTGAATAACCGGATTTATGAGGAAATTAATAATCTTATCCAGTGTAGTAATGGTGTGCTCTTTCAGTTCATATTCCTTTATTCCTGCAAGTTCGATTACATCTGTTAATTTTTGCGCTTTGCCCTCACAATAGCCGTGAAGCATAGCTTCTTCGGTGGTAAAGGTTAGCACTTTGCCGCTATCGTTTACTCCTGGAATAAAGGTCCTTGGGTCCACCATGGCTTCTGCCATTTTAGGGTCGCGCCGCCATTTATATATGGTATCATTTCCCTCAATAATGGTATCTTTTCCGTGTGCTTCGGCTGTAGAGCGCATCATAGAGCGCATAAACGACTGGTACTTGTCGGGCATTACCTCTCCTGT
>DATALJ010000119.1:0-1990 GCA_036261135.1 Bacteroidales bacterium | reverse complement strand
ACACGACATAAACCCGTTTGCCCGTCTTTAAGTACACAGTGATGAGGGCATAAATGACATTGAACCCTACCATTTTGGGAAGAATAGAAAGAAGCTTGCATACGACGTCAGAATTCCGGATTACTTGCAGCATTCGACGAGAGCTGCAACAAGGAACCCTTATAAAGTTAAAAAACTTTTAGGATTTTCTATGGCGATATAGACAATTTTGCATGTCACAAATTTGACAGGTATATGCGTTGTACTTGACCTCTTTTCCTATTCCGATGAGCCCACTGACGGTCTTTATGGGGTACATGAGTGCCGTGTCCGTGAGCCTGACATTGCAAAAATTGGGAGGGAGGAGCGAAAATAGCTTGTGTTGCTCGGATACATCCCAACTACAATAGCCAGGACTATACCGATTTGAGATATTTGATCCTTGAAACTTCATGTCTTCAGCAAGTGCTGCCTGAATTCTATCCATTGCTCCTTCAACTATCTCAGAGCCTACAATGTCTACAATATATCCGTTCATCAAGTCGCCTTCCGCCATCAGCTGTCGCGACCATTCACCGATCTTTGGACCTGCTGTACACAAGAATACAGCTATCTTGTCAGCTCTTTTTATCTGTTGAAAGATGATTTTATGAATATTGAGAGAGGTTTTATTAATGAGAATTGACTGGTTCGTTGATTCAAGCGAAAAATGGTCGTACATCCTATATCCACCCTGTATTTCGCAATACTCCGCAGCTGATTCCAGGATTTTATCGATCATCTCAGGGAATGGTTCAGGTATGGTATCCTGCTCATAGCCCATCACATGCTCAATGCGATGCCTCGAAATATCCAGCTCATTAAATGAGAAGCGATAGGTGAACAGGTTATAGTTATCCATACAGCACGGTTGTTAATCAACCTTAATAAGTTCGTACTGCTGGCTACCAAGACCAATCTTTTCGGCATGGTCATGGCATACTTTCCAGTCTATATGCGGGTATACGGCTTTGAATTTATCTTCCGTGTGTTGGTGAGAGGAGATCAAACAATTCTGGTTAACCGTTGCCTCGTTAACCAGCTTTACAGAAGCCATATCGATGGCTACTGGGTCGAAAGATGCCACAATACCTATGTTTGGAACTATTGGGGCATCGTTGAAGTGCCAGCAATCACAGTTTGGCGATATGTCCATAATGAAGTTTACGTGAAAAGCAGGCTTATCTTTGAGTACGGCCCATGCATATTCAGCCATCTTTTCCTGAGTATTTGCGGCATCAAACTGTGGCTGAGCAGCATCGTATACACATACTGCAATGCACTGGCCGCAGCCAACGCATCGGTCGTAGTTAATAACCGCTTTCTTATTGGTAACATGAATGGCATCGTGTGCGCAATTCTTCTCACAAACGCGGCATGCCGTGCAATTGGTTTCATAAATCTTAGGCCTGGAGCTGGAATGCATTTCTAGCTTCCCTCCAATAGATCCGCTACCCATGCCTATATTCTTGATACATCCGCCAAAGCCGGCCATTTCGTGACCCTTGAAGTGTGTAAGCGATACAACAATGTCTGCGTCTGCAATGGCAGAACCTATCTTTGCTGTTCGGCAATGCTTCTGGTTTATTTCTATTTCGCGGTATTCAGTTCCTTTGATGCCATCGGCAATAACTACATTGCAGCCTGTAGCAATCGGATGAAAGCCATTTTCCATGGCGCTCTGCAAATGATCAATTCCATTGGACCGGCGACCTTTATAGAGGGTATTTGCATCAGTTAGGAACGGCAAACCTCCTTTCTCCTGGATCATTTTAACAACAACTGCCGCATAGTTTGGCCTAATGTAGGCCATATTGCCAGGCTCTCCGAAGTGAATCTTAACAGCCACCATCTTTTTGTTAAAATCCAAAGTGTTCATCCCAGCATTTTCGAGTAGTTTCCTGAGTTTTTGTAGAATGTTTTGCCTGGGATTAGTTCGAAAATCAATGAAGTATACCTTTGAAGTAGCCAT
>DATALJ010000111.1:0-4163 GCA_036261135.1 Bacteroidales bacterium | reverse complement strand
AAGTGGTATAAGTCGTGTGGTTTATCCAAATTGCGGATACAAAATTGGGACATACCGTACCGACAACGGAACCGGCTTAGGCCAACCCAATGGTAGCATTACGCGTCCTTTCCCGGTTGCCAAATTCTCTGAATTGTTCTTTGTTGCTGCAGAAGCTGCTGTAATGGGCGCAACAACACAAGCAATAACAGGAACATATGCAAATGATGGTTCTGCAAGGGGACTGCTCAATGTTATTCGTGCTCGTGCCGGCAAATGGCGTTTCAGCAATAATGGCAATGCCGTTAAGATTGAAGACCACAGTCAGGCTATGATGGACGCTACTCCAGCTGTAATTACTATTGAATATCTCTTGCAAGAACGTTCGCGTGAATTTTACGGCGAAGGTATTCGCTGGTTTGATTTGGTGCGTACTCAAACTTGGGAAACAATTGCCGGTACATATACTATTTGTGGTACAGCAGTAGGAGATCATACTCCGAAACCTGTAACACGCCAAATTCAGAAATATCACTATTTGCGTCCAATTCCACAAGGTCAACTTGATGGTTTAGAAATGACGCCTGAAGAAGTTAAGGCTTATCAGAACCCGGTTTACAGAGATTTGTAGTTTTATATAGTAGTTTTAGGTTGATAAGCGGGGCTGCCTTTAAAAGGCGGTTCCGCTTTTCAGTTTTTGCATATTATACATATAAACGAAAAAACCCCAGCGAATGCTGAGGTTTCCTTTGTAGCGGGAGCAGGACTCGAACCTACGACCTTCGGGTTATGAGCCCGACGAGCTACCACTGCTCCATCCCGCAATATATCTTATGTTCGTTATTTCAATTTAACAGATGGCTTGCCACCGTTTGCAATCGAAGGGTTGCGATTATTAATTTCGCTCCGTCTGTATTGCGAGTGCAAATGTATATTACTTTTTAGTAATCTCAAAAAAATAATGTACTTTTGATGCTATTATTTTTAAATATTAATACGCAAGTCATGCCAAGGGTATTTAAAGCGACTGATATTGAGCAGGAAGAGAAGGAGATTCGGAAAGATTATTTTGACAGGCATACTCCGGTAATTATTTGTGATGATGAAGTAAAAAAGGGTGAAAGGCTTAAGGTGAAAGTGCGTATAGGTACGGATTACCTTCATCCTGACGATTTTAACCATTTTATTAATTTTATACAGCTTTGGAACCGCGAAACATTGCTTGCAGAAGCCCGTTTTCTACCCGGTTCATTTGGAAATAAACCCAACAATCCCGAAGTTGATTTCTACATTGGCACTCCCGAAGTTAGCATGAACCTTACAGCTATGTGTTTGTGCACACAACATGGCTTATGGAGTTCAGAGTCAAAAACCATAAAAGTTTTATGATTTTATATTAATCATACAAAATAAGTAAGGTATGGATAATGAAAGACGCATAAAACGTCGTAAACTATTAATGAAACGATTAAAACACAAGTATCGTCTTGTGTTTTTTAACGATAACACATTTGAGGAAGTCTGGCATTTGCGGCTTTCACTCTATAATGTACTTTCTGTAGCAGGCACAATATCTATTTTGTTGGTGCTGTTTGTGATCGTACTCATGGCTTTTACTCCCTTACGTGAACTTATTCCCGGTTATCCGGACGAAAGTATGAGGGCAAGTATTTTCAAAAGCGCATTGCGACTTGACTCTTTACAGGAGGAATTACGCAAGCGTGATCAATACTTCCTTAATTTAAATGCATTAATTTCGGGAAAAGAACCAATGCAGTTCGAGGCACAATCGGATACTTCAAAGAACGTAAAGAACGTTAAATTTACTAAATCCGTTCACGATTCGCTGTTGCGACAACGCATTGAAGAAGAGGAAAAATTTAATTTTTCCGTTGCTACTTCTAATTCCTCTGAAAGCGACATCTCCAAAATGCATTTCTTTTCACCAGTTAAGGGTATCGTAACCGATCATTACGACGCAAAGCAAAATCATCTCGGTATCGATATCGTTGCTTCTCCCAACGAAGTAGTAAAAGCAACACTCGACGGTACTGTCATTTTAGCAACCTGGACACTCGAAACCGGCTATATAATTCAACTTCAGCATCAGGGTAATATTATTTCGGTTTACAAACACAACGCTAACCTGTTGAAAAAAGTTGGCGCCCAGGTAAGAAGCGGCGATCCAATAGCCATTCTGGGTAATTCAGGTGAACTTACTACCGGTCCTCATTTGCATTTTGAACTTTGGTATAATGGGAAACCCGTAAACCCTGAAGATTATTTAATTTTTAACTGATTTAGCAATTTAGGGTTAGCGGATGGATAGAAATGTTAAAAGGGTTGCTGTGCTTGGCTCTACAGGCTCTATTGGCACGCAGGCACTGGATGTAATTGATAAGCATTCTGATATTTTCCAGGTTACCGTTCTTACGGCAAACAATAACATCGAACTGTTGTATAAGCAAGCTGTAAAGTATGTTCCCAAATTTGTGGTTATTGGAAATGAAGATAAATACACTGAACTGAAGGAATTGCTGAGCTTCCTGCCAATTACGGTGATGGCTGGCGAACAGGCCATAGCTGAAGTGGTTAAATTCGAAGAGATTGATATAGTCTTAACCGCTATGGTGGGTTATTCAGGCTTATTGCCAACGATAAACGCTATTAAAGCACGCAAAGATATTGCACTTTCAAATAAAGAAACGCTGGTGGTCGCTGGCGAATTGATTACACAGCTTGCCAAGGAGAATCACGTCAATATTTTTCCCGTAGATTCGGAGCATTCCGCTATTTTTCAATGTTTACAGGGCGAATCGGCTTTGGCAGTTGAGAAGATAATTCTTACAGCTTCCGGAGGACCTTTTGTTGGTAAGGATAAGGATTTTCTGCGCAGTGTTACCAAGGCTCAGGCCCTTAAGCACCCTTGCTGGGAAATGGGAGCAAAGGTTACCATCGATTCAGCCTCGCTTATGAATAAAGGTTTAGAGGTTATAGAGGCCAAATGGCTCTTTAATATGAATGTAAGCCAGATTGATGTGGTTGTTCACAGGCAGTCTATCATTCATTCCATGGTTCAGTTTGTCGATGGGTCAATTAAAGCCCAGATGGGTGTTCCCGATATGCGGCTTCCTATTCAGTACGCATTGGGTTACCCCAATAGATTAAAAGCCGATTTCCCGCGATATGATTTTTCAATATGTTCTTCTTTGACCTTTGAGAAGCCGGATCTGGAAAACTTCCGTAATTTATCGCTTGCTTTTCGGGCATTGGAAGCAGGAGGGAATCAGCCTTGTATTTTAAATGCTGCAAACGAAGTGGTTGTTGAGGCTTTCTTGCAAGAGCGAATTGGTTTTTTGGAAATGTCGGATATAATTGAACAAACATTGGAAAAAATTCCTTTTATTGCATCGCCCGATTATGAAGTTTATAAAACTACCAATCTGGAAGCAAAAAAATACAGTAAATCACTTTTAAATAGCAAATAACGAGTTTATATAATGGAAATAGCAATTAAAGCAGCGCAGTTTTTTTTAAGTTTATCAATTTTAGTCATTCTTCATGAATTTGGACATTTCTTTTTTGCCAAATTATTCAAAACCAGGGTAGAGAAGTTCTATCTCTTTTTCGATCCATGGTTTTCCATTTTTAAATTTAAAAAAGGCGAAACTGAGTATGGTGTGGGTTGGGTTCCACTTGGTGGATATGTGAAAATTTCGGGGATGATCGACGAATCGATGGATAAGGAACAGATGAAGCTACCTCCTCAACCACACGAATTCAGGTCGAAATCAACCTGGCAGCGTTTGCTTATTATGGTTGGCGGTGTTTTGGTTAACTTTCTTCTCGCTCTTGTAATTTACTCTATGGTATTATACAAGTGGGGCGATGATTACCTGCCGAATAAGAATGTTACCTATGGAATTGCTTGCGACGAAATGGCTTTGGAAGCTGGGCTGCGTAATGGCGATAAGATTGTAAGCCTTGATGGCAAAACCATTGATAATTTCCTCCGGGTTGTACCTGAGATTGTCCTTTACGGACACAATACATTGGTTGTTGAACGTGATGGCAAACAGGTTAATATTGCTATTTCGGATACACTTATTTCCAAGCTTATCTCAACCAAAGGATTTATCAGCACACGTATACCGTTTTATGTCGATACATTTACGGAAACCTCT
>DATALJ010000110.1:0-22121 GCA_036261135.1 Bacteroidales bacterium | reverse complement strand
TGTTAATTGGCTAACATCGGTTTCTGCATGAGCCGGTTGAGTTTTAACTTGAGCAGAAATTTGTAGTTCGAAATAAACAGTTTTTCGTAATATTCGTCATTCTGATCGGAATAGGTAAAAATGGGTATCAGTTCCGGCTTTTTGCCTTCGCGGCCCATTTCGAGTATCCATCCGAATTTATCTGGATTTGATTTGGCTTCCTCAATATGCTCATTTAATTTTTGGCTCAGATTCTGGGTTTCTGTTTTGCCTATATAGCGAACCTGATCATTGTCTATTAATACGTAAAGAGTCGTCATAACCATAAGTATTAATTATGGAAATAAAAGTACAATGTCTAACTATTTATAACTACTGTTTATTGATAAATGAGATTATTGTAAATGCGAAAGGTGAAATTAAATTGATTGGGTGTTTATACAAGGTTTAATTGATGTTAAACGATTTTAAATCAGATGTATAGAAAAGCCACTCAGGTGTAGGGATTGCGTTGCTATTTTTG
Source organism: Bacteroidales bacterium (assembly GCA_036261135.1). Classification (GTDB taxonomy): domain Bacteria; phylum Bacteroidota; class Bacteroidia; order Bacteroidales; family JAAUTT01; genus JAAUTT01. Next base: position 21,619 of record DATALJ010000110.1, on the reverse strand, counting down.
TTGAGACTATACCACGGAGATTCGTTGGTGTTTGAAGGATTTTGTAAAACTTGAATTTCCTGGGCTGGCATATAGCTTTGTGCTAAAAGGTAAATCTTTTCTTTTGTTTTAGGATTTTCAGCCATATTAACAACAATAACGGCGTGGCCCGGAGAGCCTCCTTGTATGAAAACATCGCCTATTTGCATGTTGGAGAAATTAACCTTTGTTAATTCCTTAGAAAGAGAGCGTGTTCCGGCATACGTAAAAACAAAATCAAGGTATTTTCTGAAGGTTTTGTAGTCATTCGAAGGTTTTGATGTTTTTACCCACCTTGTTTTGTTCCCTGTTACTTCAATCCTGTAACCTTCTTTCCACTTGGAATATTCGGCATTGAATCCGTTGGTAAGGTTGAAATGAACGGCGCTGTATCGTTTTTGCCTGTATAGGTATTCTGCACGCAGCCGTATTACAGCATCGGCACATTGTTGCAAATTAGCATTTCCAATTTCCAGGTCAATAACACCAATGTAAACAGAACGGTTGGGCTTGGTTCTGCCATCGTACATCCTTACTGGTGTGCCATGGGGTTTAAGCGGCAGGTTTTGCAGGTAATATGCAAAGGAGGTAGTATCGGAGTTGAGCTGCACATAACCTTTCGGAACTTCGAACCGCTGCGAAATGGTTTTCGCTTCAGCTTTTACATATTGTGTATGCGCCGAAACCGTTACGCATATGAAACATAAAAAGGTGAGAGCAAATGACTTCATGTTAGTGGAATTTAACCCGGACATTGGAGTGCAGGCCAATATTCAATAGTTCGGCTACGTTTCCGCGGTTAATAGCAATCTCAAGCAATCCAACTGAGTTAAAAATGGCAAGGAGCTCTCCATCGCTGGTTTCGTTGTATGTGGTGTTAATCCGGTTGATTTTGTAGTGATAGCTTTGTACAAGTATTTCGAAAGGTCGGCCTTTACCTATTTTTTCGAATAGTTCTCCCGATATGTTGGTTATGGCATTCTGATAGGAATCGATATAAATTACGCTTCCTGCAATAACTGAGTCGTTGATGCTCGCCAGCAACGGCATTTGCTTGTTTAAACCGGAAAGGGGAGAACCTAACTCATTTAACGATTTGCCACTGGCCAGATACGCTGCCGTTGGTGCAAAAACATAAAGTGCAGGGAAGGTAAAACAAGTATCAGGTACAAACTTCTCTATAATAACGGCTTCTTCCGGATTGTCGTCGATGAGCAGGAGGCCAAAGGAGCCATTATCGGTCCCTACAAAATAGTGATCCCTGTATTTGAAAGCAATATGTTTGTGTTGTTCGGATGCTTCGCTGTTTACATCGAGTATGTGGACCGAACCTTTGGGATAATGGCTGAAAACATTCTTTAGGATGAATGCTGCCTGGGTGCTGCTAAACGGGCTTACCTGGTGGGTTATATCTACAATACGTGCATCATTACAGCCCGACAAAATAGCCCCGGTAACCGATCCTTTGTAGAAATCGTCGTTGCGCCAATCGGTTGTGAGTGTAATGATCGCCATTGCTTAAATTAACTAATTGTTTAAAAAATAATTCAGTATTGTTGCCTATTTTGTTATGGTCCTGCAAAAATTGAATAATTTTGTATTTGCCAAAAATAAATAAATATTAAACATAATATATGATAGAAAAGCTGATATATTTGGAAGGAGTTGATCCGGTTATATTTTACGGGGTCAACAATGTCCGTTACGAAAAAATCCGGAAAGCTTTTCCTAAGGTAAAAATAGTTGCACGTGGCAATGAAATAAAAACAATGGGCGAAAAAGCCGACGTGCAGGATTTTGAGAAGAAGGTAGACCTGATGATACAATACCTCCAGAAATATAATAACATTTCCGATATAGATCTGGACCTTATTTTGAACGACGATGTTGATGCATCCCTTAAGCTGAGCGAGTATATCGACGATATAATTGTATACGGTAATAATGGACAGGGAATTAAAGCCCGTACTGTTAATCAACGTCGCCTGGCAGATGAGTTTAAGGAAAACGATCTTCTTTTTGCTATTGGGCCTGCAGGAACCGGTAAAACATATACTGCCATAGCACTTGCAGTTATGGCATTCAGGAATAAAGCGATAAAACGGATTATATTAACCAGGCCGGCAGTTGAGGCAGGAGAACATCTGGGCTTTTTGCCCGGAGATATGAAGGAGAAGCTGGATCCTTACCTTCAGCCTCTTTACGATGCGTTGCACGATATGATTCCTGCCAAGAAGCTCGAAGCGCTGATGGAAGACGGAACCATTCAGATTGCGCCATTGGCCTACATGCGTGGCCGAACACTCGATCAAGCCTGTGTTATACTGGACGAAGCACAAAATTCAACAATTAACCAGTTGAAGATGTTTTTAACACGTATGGGGAAAAATGCCAAGTTTATCGTAAACGGCGACTTAACCCAGATTGATTTACCGAACAAATCGAATTCCGGTTTAAGCTATGCCCTGAAAATACTTGGTAACATCAAAGGCATATCGATGATTCACTTTGATAATCGCGATATTGTACGTCACCGGTTGGTGAAAGACATTATTGAAGCGTATGACAAAGCGAGCGAACAATAAGCGTAATTCGAGACTACGCTTAGCAATGGCTACGAAGATGTCATTCCGGAGAAGGCCGGAATCCTTATAATTTTAGTAGTATTTATTTTTAGAGGATAGGTATCTAATTTAAAAACAAATATATGGCAAACGCAATTGTAAAAACTAATTTTTCGTTTCCCGGACAAAAGGGATTGTATGTTGGAAAGGTACGCGACGTATATAATATCAACGACGAATTCCTTGTAATGATTGTAACTGATCGTATTTCTGCTTTCGATGTGGTGCTGCCCAAGGGCATTCCTTACAAAGGGCAGGTTTTGAACCAGATTGCAGCAAAGTTTCTCGATGCAACATCCGATATTGTTCCTAACTGGAAAATAGCTTCGCCCGATCCTATGGTAACTGTGGGGCACAAAGCCGCTCCTTTCAAAGTTGAAATGGTTATTCGCGGGTACCTTACCGGTCATGCATGGCGCGAATACAAGGATGGAAAGCGTTCACTATGTGGTGTAGCCCTTCCCGAAGGCATGCGCGAAAATGAAAAGTTCCCCAAACCCATTATTACGCCTACTACTAAGGCCGACGAAGGTCACGACCTGGATATTTCCCGCGACGAAATAATAAAGACCGGCCTGGTATCGGAAGCGGATTATACCATGCTCGAAAAATACACACAGGCACTTTTTGAACGTGGTTCGAAAATGGCCGCTGACAAAGGATTGATCCTCGTTGATACCAAATACGAATTCGGCAAAAAGGATGGTAAGATTTACCTGATTGACGAAATTCACACCCCGGATTCTTCCAGGTATTTCTATGCCGAAGGTTATGAAGACCGCCTCAAGAAAGGCGAACAACAAAAACAACTCTCTAAAGAGTTTGTGCGTCAATGGCTTATCGAACGTAACTTTCAGGGAAAAGAAGGCCAGACAGTTCCAGCCATGCCTGAGGATTTTGTAAGCCAGGTTTCTGAACGATACATTGAGTTGTATGAGAATATAACCGGCGATAAATTTCAGAAAGGCGATGCTGATGATATTTTAAAGCGCATCGAATCGAATGTTACAGCATTTTTGAAGAAGTAGAATTAGCTGAAATATAATGGAAAGCAGGACCTCAAGTCCTGCTTTTTTCATTTAAAAGCATCCATTTTTTGGGAATAAAGTACCCCATATTCTTACAGGCTGAATAGGTTTCGGTTAATTATCCGATAAAATAAATTATCTGAAAAAAAGATGTTTTTGTCCCAATTTTTTTGTCTTTAATGGAAATAAACAAACGTCTTTGGCAGTACCTCGTAACTTTAGATAAATTAATATAAAGTATGAGAAACTTGATGATGATGGTGCTGGGGATAATAGGATGGGGAAATGTAGTTGCTCAACAAACGCCTTTATATAGTCAATACATGTTTAATAAGTTTTTGGTAAACCCTGCTATTGCAGGAAGCGAAGGTTATACCGCAATTAATGTAACAGCAAGAGAACAATGGTTAGGTATAAGCGATGCACCTAGAACGCACTCAATAAGCTATCAAACGAGGATTAGCCCTAAAAGTCTGTTGAATTTTCTCGACTTTTCAAGGTCTAGTCGTCCAACATCAGGAACGATGGGTAATGTAGGATTGGGAGCTTTCTTATATAACGATCACCGTGGATTAATTGATCAAACCGGTTTACAATTAACATATGCTTACCATCTGGAGATGGATGAATTGCAACTTTCGTTTGGGTTAACTACTTCAATCACCCAATTTAAGATCAACAAGAATAAAATTAATTTGGGAGAAAACGCACAGGATCAGCTAATTGATAATAACCAATTAAATTCCATTTCGCCCGACTTCAACTTTGGCGTATATGTAACTTCAACTGACTATTATGCCGGGTTTTCGGTAACCGATATCATGCAGTCGTCAGTTAAATTCGAGAATGATGGCATGAATAATTATCGTCACCTGCGCCACTATAATCTGATGGGAGGGTATAGGTTCCAGTTAAATAAGGAATATGCCATTGAGCCCGGCGTGCAGGTAAAAACTACTGAACAGTTAAATGCTCAGCTCGATCTGTCCACAAGAATGTATTACCGCGATCTTTACTGGGGAGGAATAAGCTACAGAACAGGTGGCGCAGTGATAGCCATGTTTGGGATGAGATACGACCGTTTTTACTTCGGCTATGCATATGATTATTCCTTCAATTCCCTGCAAAACAGTTCGATGGGCTCGCATGAATTGATGGTAACTCTGAAATTAGGAAAGGTTTCCAGAAAGTTAAAATGGTTAGAAAGGTTTTAAAAGCTGACCTTATTAAAGTTCACTCTTTATAAATACTTTTAAATGCGGGTTATATCAAAGTCCGCGTTTTTTGCGTTTAGGAATCGCTTTTTAACACAGGTTTAATAAATCGTAAAATTTGTTTTCGCCGATCATATTATTACCTTTGTAAGCGTTTGTTTTAAAGCAAAAACCTAATTTTTTATTTGGAATGAATAGACGATTTCTGAGTTTTATTTTATTTGTATTTATCAGTTTATCAACTTTTGCCCAGGAAGGAAATGCAGTTGTTGTGGAAGTTTCCAAAGAAAAGACAACAATTAACAAGAAAACCTACTATTTGCATACGGTTAAAAAGGGGGAGAATCTTTATAGAATCAGTTTAGCATACCATGTTAAGCAAAAAGACATCATAATTGCCAATCCCGAGGCCATTTCGGGTAATGTTAAAGAGGGCCAGATACTTAAAATTCCTGTAGATCCGGCTACTCCCAAAAGTATTCAGTTTATTGAGTCCGATAATTTTATTTATCATATCACGGAAGAACAACAAACGCTTTTCTTTATTACTCAGAAGTACAATATAACGCAAGCCGAGCTCTACAAATACAACCCAGAACTTGAGGTCTCTCCATTGCAGGTAGGACAGGTTGTGCGAATTCCAAAGAAAGAAAATGTAAGTCAATCGGGTGAAACATTCCATCCCATAGAGGATTATACCGATCATAAGGTACGCCGGAAAGAAACCAAGTATTCAATTTCGCAACAATATAATATTACTGTTGATGAATTGATAGCTGCCAACCCGGAACTTAATACCCAGGATCTTCAAGCGGGTTCAACAATAAAAATTCCGGTAAAGAGCTCTACACAGTTTGAGACTAAGGAATTGTTAAACTTTAAGGATTCGCTGGTTACAAAGAGTAAAAGCCAGGTAAAAGATACGGTTTCGAAAGTTGTTGAACCTTGCAATAAAGATTACAAGCCATTTTCCCAACAATTCAATGTAGCGTTGCTGCTGCCATTTTCAATTGAGGATAACCATACCCGTACAAAACTTGATTCGGCTGCTATGGCTAATAATCCGGACAGGGTTATTACTGCCGAGATGTTGCCCAGAACTGTTTTCGCACTCGAATTTTACGAAGGTTTTTTATTGGCCGTGGATTCGTTGAGAAAAGCGGGCCTGTCGGTTAGTATTTATCCGTACGATACGGAGCGAGATGTTGCGAAAGTAAACAAAATACTGGGCCGCCCTGAGTTTAAAGAAATGGATCTGATTATTGGTCCATTCTTCAGCGAGGGATTGGATAAAGTGAATAAGTTTTCGGAAGCAAACGGCATAAAACTAGTGTCGCCAGTTATCACAAACAACAAGGCTTTGGAAAATAATCCATTTGCATTCGAAGTTCTGCCAGGCGATTCGTTAGGCGTGGCTGCTATGGTGAAGTTTATTTCGAAAGTCACAAAAAAGAAGGTTATTTTGGTGAAGACTTCCAGTTACCAGGATACAACTCTATTTAATCTGTTTAAGAAACAATTGGATCATACGGTAGGCTCAGGTTATAAAACATTTGTTTACAAAGGATCTTACACCGGAATATCCCATCTTTTGGTCGATTCGGCCGAAAACATTGTTATTGTTCCTTCTACCGACGAGGTTGCTTTAATGGGTTTATTTGCCAAATTGAATATCGATTCAAAAAAATACAAGATCAAGCTTATGGGCTTACCGGGTTTTGCTTCGTTCAAAAGCATAGACCAGCAGTACATGCATAACCTGGAAGTACACTATTACACGCCTTTCTTCTCCGACTATGAATCGCCGGTTGTTCGTAGCTTTGTAAATAAATTTCAGAATAAGTTTGCAGCTCCACCCCAGGATTTTCAAAAGGAAGGCTTCAATTTTGCATTTCTGGGCTACGATATAGGCTTTTATTTCCTCAGTGAAATGGGCAGCAAAGGTAAATCGTTCGAAAATTGCTTGCCGTCCAACGTTAAACCATTGCATATGGTTTTCGATTTTGCAAGAAAGAACCCACAGGCTGGTTTTGTAAACCATGGCGTTCAAATTCTTGAATTCAGCAAAGATTACTATATCAGGAAAGCAGATTAATACAGAAAAATCCGGTTCGAAAGTAACAAAATACCAGCAAGTATAAAGAGCGCTACTATAGACAAGAACAGTGCGTTGTAGTATTTTCTGATTTTTCGTTTATGATTCTGTAAGCGTATTACGTCTTCTATCTTTGGGACAAGCAATGTCATTGCTTTATCGTTTTTTACTATATAGTCGAATGCACCTGCCTTTATAGCATTTACAGCCGTTGGAACATCGTCCTGGCCAGATAAGAAGATAAATTCGCAATATGGTAGCTTCTTTTTATATTTCGATAAAACGAAAATTCCGTTTATCCCTTGCAATTTGTAGTCCTGAATAATGATATCGGGCTTTAAATATAAGTTTTGCAGGCATTCTTCACCTGAAACGAAGGTATGAAGCGAAGTATATCCGTTAGATTTCAGATGATGTTCTACTATTTTAATATAAGCCTTATTGTCTTCAACTATAAAAATTACCGGGTGCTTTCTTTTGTCCATTTTTTATAGTGTTTGATCGGAATTGGTTAAAAAAATGATTCGCCGATAAGGTGTTATACGTAACAATATACTTTTGGATATTAAATTTTCGTTTTAGCCCATTATCGTTCATATAGCGGATTTTGCCGTATATACTTCGTGTCCCCCATGCTCTATCGTGCACTCCTCCGATGGCCCACATGCAACCAACATATCCGTTAGGATCGCGCCCATCCAGCGCGTATTTGTCATTCAGGTAAATAGCAATCGAAAGGGCATCCTCGGGAGAAGCGGTCCATTCTAGTATTTTTTTTGCCCAGTACATGCGCATGTAACCGTGCATTTTCCCACGAATCATCAATTCTTTCTGGGCTGCATTCCATGCGTTGTCGTGTGTTGCAGCGGATTCTAATTCATGAGACGAATATATCCATTGCCGTTCATCGTTCCGGTGCTCATTAAGCGTTGTTTTTGCCCAGGCAGGTAAACCGTTAAAATTATCGTAGTCTGCATTGTAGTAGCAGAAATTGTCGGATAATTCCCTGCGAACGATCAGTTCTTCCAGAAAAGCTTCAGCAGAATTTTTGTCGGAATCGCTCTTTAATACTTCCAATGCGACCCGTTGTGCCGAAATCTGACCGAAATGAATGTACGGCGATAGATTAGATGTTGCATCCGCTGTTGGGTCGTTTCTAAGAGTTGCATACTGGTCGAGTTTATTGCTGATGAAAGTAGACAGTTCGCTGTGTGCAGCTTCTTCTCCGGGAATGAGCTCATCAATTTCGGTGACTTTCCGGTTACAGGAGAGTGTAGCGGTTACATGCTGCCAATCTACTGGAGGAAAACTGTGCTGATTAAATGGATGATGTTCGGGCTGAGGAAACTCATGCAAATAATTGTTCAATAACTTGTTTATTTTGGGCCTTAGGGTGTAAGCGCCAAACTCCAATTTTGGCGAAGCCATAAAACAAGGCACTATGTTATGTGCATCTACCTCGTAAAACGGAATGGAGATTTGTTTGGCAATGCTGCTTTTCCACTTTGCTTTTATGCGAAGTGGATCAAAGTCGGTAACAAGGACTTTGGCTTCAGTTTTCTTAATAATTTCGGGAATTTCATTTTCGGGCTGGCCTTGAATGAGAAGGAATGGAATATTCAGCGCTTTTAGTTGTGCCTCAACCTGCGCCAACCCTTTAAGCATAAAGCTGTAGGACCGAAATGTAGCCCCGGGGTAAGTGGTGTCGAGGCAAAAAACAACAATAAGTGGAGCTTTGGCTTTCAGAGCCAGGCGTTGAGAAAAAAGCAGGGACCAGTTGTCTTGAATACGCTGATCTCTGCTCATCCAATAAATTACTAACCCATTATTCTCCTTTTCTATATCGTTCAGCCTACGTACCCGCTCCTCAATATGCATGTTAATGGAATGAAGGATTATTCAACCGCTTCCATTGCTTGTATTTCAGCCCAATTCTCGTTCCGTTTAATCCGGGTTACCTGCATTTCGCTAATGCAAAATAGTTTTGCAATAACTTTTTGCTTAATACCCCTGTCAAGCATCGACTTTAATAAGGCCACATCTTCGGCTTTAAGTTTGGAGCTGGTAACTTGTTTTCCCAGCTTGTCTCTACGTTCTTTCAGCCGCTCATGCATGCGTTTGTAGCTTTCTTCTCGGCTTACCCAGCGAAGATTGGTAAAATAGTTGTTTTGCTTATTCCAGTCGAGATGTATTACTACCGTTTGCTCTTTTGATTCACGATATGTAAAGAATTCAGCAACCAACTTATGAATAAATACCTGAGTGAGCTTTCCGTTAATTTTTAAAGTAGCAGTATTAAAACCCCTTATTTTTCCGGGCTTAATTAATCTGCCATTTTCCGAATCATAACAATAACTTTTTATTCTTCCATAATTGCTAACCTCGTACTTCTTATCTGTATAAGGTATTTCAACCCAGATTTCGTCTTCTATTCTTCTTAACCTTCTCTCTTTCATAATTTGACATTTATCACATACTAACTAACCAGCTAATAGTCCACTAGATTTTTTTAATTCCATAAAGCTGCTTTCAATAACAATGAGATTAATAAAAATTAATCAACTCATTTTCCTCATTGGTGTTAAACGTGCAAGAATAGGCAGCCTTAAATGTCGGCAAGTTAAGGCATAATTCAATTGAAGTCAATATCGTTCATCTCACTTTTTCCTTAGAACTGATTTTTAATATTGAATAATTAGCAACAAATCACTTCATTTGTTCTATACAACGACTAATTAATTACTTTTATCAAAAAGCGGCTTAGCTCATAAAAAAATGAGACGAAAAAAGTAAGTAATCGTTGAACATCTTATTAGGTTTACTTATTGATGATTAAAATAGGAAATAAGCTTTATATACATGGTTAAAAAATTACTTGTACACAGATATAGAAAACATTGGGTCATGAAATACATAATAATGCTTATGGGAGCATTTATAGTGGCCTGTGGCTTTGTTTTTTTTATTACGCCTTATAAAATTGTGCCTGGTGGTATTTACGGTGTAAGTATAATCATACATCACCTTACCAAAGGGGTGTTTGCCTTTGCTCCCGAAGGATTACCGGTAGGTGCAATGGGCCTCATTCTCGATATTCCAATAACTATTATAGGTATAAAAATTTTAGGGAAGCATTTTGGGGTAAAGAGTATATTTGGGTTGGTTGCAACTTCGGTCTTTATTGATACATTAACGATAGTGTGGGGCTACGATCCTTTGGTAGCAAACGATCCCCTGTTATCTACTTTATTTGGTGGCGTTATGTTTGGCTTTGGACTGGGTTTAATATTCAAATCCAAAGGTGCCACGGGTGGAACCGATACCCTTGCTATGATTACCGCTAAATATACACGTTTGCCAATAGGACAGTTATTGATTTATATCGATTCGATCGTTGTTTTAATTGGCCTAATCGCTTTCCAGGACTGGAAAATACCGCTCTACTCCTGGATTGTAATATACATTACAGGTCGGGTTATCGATAGTGTTGTGCAAGGGATCAGTTACGACAAAACGGTTATAATCATATCCGACAAATACGAAGAAATACGACAAGTAATTTTGAAAGACCTTGACAGGGGCGGCACCTATTTCCTGGCCGAAGGTATGTATGCCGGAAAACCAAAGAAAGTAATTTATACCAATATAAACCGAAGGCAGGTAGCCGATCTCATTGATTTTATTAAAGAGATTGATCCCAATGCCTTTCTTACGATCATTGATGCTAACGAAATCATAGGTCATGGCTTTAAACCAATAAAAGAGCGATAGCTGAAGTTCTGTGGTACTTAACCTTACTTTTAATTGTGCTTTATAAATTGTTAAACAGTGGGATTTTTGTATTTTTATTTGGATTAAAACTGAGATTATGAGTTTACTTGATTTTCATGATTCGCAACAAAAAAAAATAAGTAAGGCATACTTTGTACATTTGATACTCGTTGCCAAGGCCGATGGTTCCATTTCTGAAAAAGAAAATAAAGTGCTGCATCGTTTAGGACACAAATTGGGCTTTGTTGACGAGGAAATCAGCCGGATGATCGATAATCCCGGACAAGATTCTTACCATCCTCCTTATGAATTAAAGGAGAGAATTGAACATCTGTATGACATTATTCGCATAACCCTTGCAGATGGTATTATTACACACGATGAACGCAGAATCACGCAATGCTATGCTGTAGCTTCGGGTTTTAGCCCCGCCGAATCCGATGATGTGATAAAGCTTATTGAGAAAGGAATTGCTGAAGGGCTGGATGAGGAAGAAATTTTCACTATTTACAGGAAAAGAAAAAAGTAATTGCCGAAGGATTTCTCAGGAAATTGCATCAAATAACTACAAAAAGCGGCTTCCCCCTACTGTTTTTTGTTAATTGTTTAATAACTTAATATCTATAAATGAAAACAACCGTAAACAAAAAACACACATTACATTACTGTAATCTTTTATTGCTAGCAGTGTTTGCTATCAGCTCTCAGGTTGCAATGGCTCAACCATCGGGTGGGCCTTATGGTCCTATTAAACAAAAGTATGAATTACCTAAAGGTACAGGTAAAATCTATTATGTAGCTCCCAATGGTAAAGCCGATGCGCCAGGTGATCAATTGGCACAGCCAACTTCAATTGAGGCAGCCATTAAAAAAGCTGGTACTGGTGATGCTATTATTATGCGCGGGGGTACATACCGGACTGGTAATTTGACCTTTAACCAAGGAATTACTATTCAGCCCTATGCCGATGAACAACCTGTACTAAAGGGAACCCTTGAAGCAAAAGAGTGGAAGCAGGAAGGAGAAGGCTTATGGTCTACCAAATGGAAGACTCTTTTCCCTGCCACCTACGAAAGCTGGTGGAGAAGGGACACCGAAGAAAAATATACGCCATTACATAGGTTCAACAACGATGTAGTGTTTATCGATGGTAAATTTCTTCAGTCGGCAGGAAGTATAGCAGAACTGAACAACAATACCTTTTATGTTGATTACAGAACCAAAACAATTTATATAAAGCAAGATCCAAAATATCATTCTATCGAAATAACGGCCTTTCGCAAAGCAATTTTCAGGACTATAGCTGAATGCAATGGCAAAAAGTCTGATGGTATCGGGCCCAAAATTTACGGGCTCTCAATTACACAATATCCTGATACAACCGTTCATATTGATGGGTTTTATCCCGACGGTATTTCTGCAGAAAAAGACCATGGAAATGATGTGAAAGGAACTGTAATTGAAAACTGCGATATTTCGAACTGCTTTAGAATCGGCGTGTTTACGATTGGTGATAATTTAACCATTCGAAATTGCAAAATAAGCAATACTTCTACAGAGGGTTTATACATTGTAGCCTCTGACGATGCTTTATTGGAAAAGAACATTTTTACCGCCAACAATATTGAAAATATTACGGGATGCTATCCGGCAGCTGTTAAGATATTTAATCAAAGCTACCGTGTTGTTTGTCGCGATAACCTTATCATCGATTTACCAAATTCAAATGGATTATGGTTTGATGTTGGTAATGTTGATGGTCGTTTTATCAATAACTGGGTACAAAACGTCGGGAATAATCAAGGTCTTGGAAGTAACAATCGTTTGTGGCCCGCTAGTAATGGGTTTTTCTTCGAAATTTCAAAAGGTGTTATCTGTGCGGGTAATGTCTTTGTTGACTGCGACCATGGGTTGATGATTTTGAACAGCAGTAATGCACACATCTACCAAAATACGTTTGTTAACAGCACAGCTTGTATAGGCCGCGATACCCGCAGCGCTCAGGGAGATCATTTTGGCTGGCATCCAAGTACTGGCCCTGATGTAACCGAACGCCACGGCCATATTTTTGTAAACAACCTGCTTACTGGCGATAGGAATTACAAACGTCCATTAATGCTTGTGTGGCAACCTGCAGTGCTTTGCCAGAAGCTTGATAAGTCTCCCATTAAGGAATTCGACTATAATGTATTTGTGAAGAATTCGGAAAGTGACTTTAATACATTGGTGTATTGGAGTCCAAGTGCTAATAGTGAGTGCCAGCAATCGGTTGAATCGTTGGATGCCCTGAAAAAAGTATTTGAAGGAGCTTCAGCTCATAGTACGGTTTTAGAAGGTTATAACCTGCCTGTATTCAAGAGTGCTGATTTGAAGAATTTCGAGTTATTGCCGTCCTTTGGTGCAGCTAAATCTGCAACATTGGTACCTGCCGAAATTCAGAAATTATTGGGTCCACAATCCAAAGTTCCCTACATAGGAGCATATCCTGTAAAATAATAAAATTGGAACGATTCTTAGGAATTGACTCAAATCCCCTCTTGAGAGGGGTAGGGGTGTGTTAATAATTAGTGCTATACAAATTAACCCACCCCCACCCCTCCAAGGAGGGGATTTTTTAATGTTTCATGTTAACTCCAACCAATAGGGTTAAGTATCAATCATTCTCATTCTTCATCCTCGATTTTATACTTAGTCATTACCAGCCAGTTTACCCAAATCGAAAGGAAAATTAGCTGAATAAGTGCGTCGTACAGGTATACAAAGCTTATTCTTCCTGCAAGTGAATAAATAACGTCGATTGTTAAATAACTAAACCCTCCGAATAGAATCACTACAATACTTTCGAGGCTTAACTTTCGCTTTTTGGCAGTTACAAAGAGTAACAGGCTAATAGCAATAGTCAATATCCCTACCAACCGCAAAAGCCAGATATCCGTTTTAGGACCTGTAATATACATAAAGCTTCGAGCATGAAAGAGTGCCCATGCTCCAGTAACAAAGTAATAAATTCCTTGTACAGTTGCTACATGTTTGATGAATTGTTGCTGCCGTTTGGATAAACGATTAGAAGAATTGTAGTAAGCAGGCATAAATAAATTTTTATCGCATATTTATAGAAAGAGAAATTAAGAAACCACCGGGTACTAGGCAAACAAACAATCACAAAAGCCGCAAAGTTTCACATAGATCACTAAAGCGTGTTCATGTGAAACCTTGCGGTTTGAAAGTATTACATAATTATTATTTTAACTGGTCGTTCAGAGACTTCGCTTGTTGCAGGTGATTTCTGAGAACAGGCAGTGTATTATCTACCCAAGTTTTCAATTCACCGGCCGGAAGATTCTTCTGTGCATCTTCAAATTCGTTTACATCACTCTGGTGATCATCTACCATTTCGCTCATGTACTTTTTGTCGAATTCGTTGCCTGCAAACTTGTTAAGGCGATCGATTACGTCCTGATGATCTTTATCCAATGTGGTAGGCGCTGAATAACCTAATGCCTGCAGAACAGGTTTAAATTTGCTATTGGCATCGCCATGGTCTTTTTCCATCATTTTACCATAATCGCGTACTTGTTGCGATAATGCCTTTTTCTGTGCAATCTTTCCGAGTTGCACTTCTTTTAAACCACCCAGGGCAGCTTTATCGACAAACTCCTTGATTTTATCCTGATCCCAGGTGTTGTTGTTCATGGTATTATTACCATCGTTGCCCATCGTATTGTCTGCATCATTCAACGTAGCGCTATCGGCCACGTTTTCGTTGTTATTTGTATTTGAACCGGAACCACCACATCCGAACAGCAGAACGATGCTTGCTATAAGTACTAAACTTGTTTTCATATGTTTATGATTTAAAATTAATTGTTTATAGGGTTAATTAAATGATTACAATTTTGAGATTATACTTTTTCTAGGTTTTTAACGGCAGGACCTGTAATAACCGTACCGTCGGGTTTGAAACGGCTGCCATGACAAGGACAGTCCCATGTTTTTTCTATACGGTTCCAGTAAACCAGGCAGTTTAGGTGTGTGCAATTGGCTTTTACATAATGAAAGACACCCTCACGATCTACCGAAACGGCTACTTTCTGGTTATCTTCATCCACAACTATTCCGTCGCCGGGAGCAAGCATTTGTATTGTGTCCGTATTGGTGGCATTTAGCCGGTCCATAACGTACCGTTTTGCTACATCCGCATTCTCCTTGATGAATTTACCAGCAGATGCCAATAGATTGAAGCGTCGGGCATCGAAAATGCCATTCCACTGCTTTTCTTTCAGGCCCATAATTTCCTGACTAATTAAATAGCCGGCAATGGTTCCGTTTGTTAAGCCGTCGCCCGAGTAACCGGTGGCAATGTATTCGTTGCCATTGTTGCTTTTACCGATATAGGGTAATCCGTCGGCCGGTTCGTAGTATTGGTTGGACCAGCGATAATCAACGGAATGGACTGAATACCGCAAGCGCAGAAACGATTCGAGCCGTGCAAAAGGATTGAAGGTAGAGCTACCCGTTTTATGGTCGGCACCGCCGACTATGAGGTATCTTTCTCCTTCATATTCGTATGTTCGCGTGTAATAGTAGGGGTCGTGCGTATCCCAGTATACATCATCGCCTATATTCTCCGCTACTTTTGCTGCAATAATGTAGCTTCGGTAGGGGTAAACCAACGTTTGTTTGAGGTCGAAGAATAAGGGATAGTGTGTTGCGTAAACAACAGTTTTGGTTCGTATACTGCCGAATTCGGTCTGCACCGTATTATCATCGCGTCCTGTTACACGGCTGTTCTCGTATATGCTGCAATTGGGTAATTTGTTCAGGTATTTGGCAAGTCCGTAAAGGTATTTCGACGGGTTAAAAATGGCCTGGTTTTTAAATTCAATGGCACCATATGTTTTGAAAGGCAGATGTAATAATTGGGCAGTGTTTACTTCGAGACCGGCCCGCATAGCTACTTCCTTTTCGGTTTGCAACCGATCAATTTCATCAGCTTTTTCGGTATACAGATAACCGGATACCGTTTTGAAATCGCAATTGATATCGGTTGACAGATTTTGGATAAAGGAAATGGCAAACTTTCGCGATTCGGCAACGGCAGTGCAAGTATCCATGTTGTACTTCGAACGAAGTGCTTCATAGCTAAAGTCGCTGGCCGTGGTAAGATGAGCACTGCTCCTTGCTGTGGCTGATTCCGAAATATAATTGGCTTCTACCACAGCCACGTTATATCTGCCGCCATTCGAAAGTACATATGCCGC
The DNA here is from genome assembly GCA_036261135.1 of Bacteroidales bacterium. Classification (GTDB taxonomy): domain Bacteria; phylum Bacteroidota; class Bacteroidia; order Bacteroidales; family JAAUTT01; genus JAAUTT01. Next base: position 5,608 of record DATALJ010000110.1, on the reverse strand, counting down.
GGTGAGCCCGGTAATACCGGCTCCCACAATCACTGTGTCTGCATCAATATCTCCACAAAGCTGCGGAAATACTGTTTTTGTGATGCCTTGATTCCAGATTATTTTCTCCGTCATGTACTTCAATTAAGCGTAAGCATTTGCTTTTTCTTTCGAAGACTCCATGGTGCGTTTAAATTGTTTCAGGTCGTCCTTCACCAGTTGGGAGAAAACAGGATCGAGGAAACGCCCGATAACACGGCCTACTCTCGATTTTACAGGGGCGTAGGTCATGGTCACCCTGAGTTCCATTTCTTTCTTTTTTGCACCATCGTAGAACTCTACTGTTCCGCTGTTCTCAATATCGGCGGCATCAGTTGCCCTCCAGCTTATTCTCTGGTTAGGGATGTCTTCAGTAATTTCAGCATTCCATTCGAACGATTTACCGGCAAATTCTACTTCCCAGTGGTATTTGGTGTCCGAAATCCTGTAAACTCGCTTCACATGGCTCATAATCTGAGGCAGGTTCTCGAGGTTACGCCAGAAGTTGTACACATCTTCTTTACTTCTGTTAATGGTAAGGGTTTTCATAAATTCGAAGGGCTCCACTTCTTTGCCTGTGGTATTAATTCCGGTGGCCTGGTAAGCAGCACAGTAACCGCTGGCTCCTCTGAAGAGTAAATAACTTGCCGGCAACAACAGAGCAAAACCTCCTTTTTTAAAATTTTTGATACCAGCGTATCCAAGAAGGAGACCTGCTGCGGAAGATATCACCCTGTCGGTCGTCCCTACATTTCTTTTTTCGGGAGCAACCGTGAGTGTCTGTTGTAATAAATTTAACATGCCTAAAGTATTCATAATATTATATTTTTAGGGTTTGCAATGGGTGTTTGAAAAATTTGTGCCAAAAAACACACTAAATTCTATATACAACGATATAAGAACAAGCTCGCCTGCGTTTTACATTTTGCAAATAGACTTTTGTACTGCCCTGTTTAAACGGAAACCGTGTTTGCTCCCAAATTTGAATATTAGGGTTATAAACTAGCATTAAACTTGCAGTATATGGGAGTATGTTCCGTACGAGGAAGAGAAAGCTGCACATAGAAGTTATATTTGTGTAAGGAATTCCTCACTGCACAATTTTAGCCCCAGTTTGCCCGGCCGTATCCCCAGTGAAATGCTTGTAAGTAAAGCGGTTTATAACAAATGAAGTTCAAAAAATCGATTGTTACACATATGAGCCCGCGTATATTTCCTAAAACCCTTAGTTTTTGGCATAAAATTAACTTTCTACCCTTGTTGTTAACCAAAACACAACGATATGTTTTATCATGTAAAAGAACTTCAGTTTAATGCGAGGGTGTCGAAACCCGACCCACGCTTTGCGACACTCCTTCTCGATCAGTTCGGTGGTCCCAATGGAGAGCTAAAAGCCGCCATGCAATATTTTGTGCAGGCTTTTGCTGCACGGCAGCCATACCCGGACAAGTACGATCTGCTCATGGATATTGCCACCGAGGAATTCAGTCACCTCGAAATAGTTGGTGCAACTATCCAGATGCTTCTTTCGGGTATTAACGGCGAATTGAAAAATGTGGCTTCCAGTTCGGAAATTATGAAACTGCTTACCGGAAAGGCAACCAAGGAAGAAATGATTAATGCCGTTGCTATTAATCCTCAGTTTTTGAACGAAAGCGGTGGCGGCCCCTTGGTTACTGACGCTAACGGAAATCCCTGGCAGGGAAGCTATGTAAATGCGAACGGCGACTTAACCGTTGACCTGCATTCGAACATTGCTGCCGAATCCAGGGCAAAGATCGTTTACGAGTATCTGATGCAGTTCACCGATGACCCCAATGTGAAAGAAACATTGCAATTCCTGATGACCCGCGAAATTGCTCACTTCCAGATGTTTCAGGCAGCGCTGGAAACCATAACACCAAACTTCCCTCCGGGTGTAATGCAGGGCGACCCACGTTTCAGTAACAAATACTTCAATATGTCAAATGGCGTAAGCTACAAAGGGCCATGGTGCGAAGGTACATCACCCGGTTTAGGCGAAAGCTGGGAATATATTGAAGATCCGCTCGAACACATTTTGAAAACACACGGACTTACCGAAGAAACTGCCGTTGGCACACAACGTTCCATGGAAAGCGCTGAACTAAAGACGGCACAGGTAAGTAAAATGCGAACCAAAGAAATTAAGAAACATACACCCAAAACGAATCTGAGTTGGACTGAATACGAAGATGACAGCAGCGATTCTTCAATCTTGTAAAAGGAGGTATTTCGCAACCTCACCTCAACCCCTCTCCGGAAAAGAGAGGGAAGTTATGGGGTACAGGTGATTAAGTCCGTCGTTTTTAGGATATGGCTTAGGGGTGAGGCCTCTAAAAGTATATGAATCATCCAGATTAGAAAGCAGGATCAGCATGAGTAAAAACATTCAAAACATAGATAAAGATGAGCGACAAGTGGATCGGATAGAAATAGATTATTTTACCGATCCACTTTGTTGTTGGAGTTGGGCCTTTGAACCTCATTGGCGACGATTTATCAACGAACACAAGGATATCATCAACTGGCGGTATAGAATGGGGGGAATGATAAAGGACTGGAAGAATTACAATGATCCTTTTAACGATATTTCGCGTCCTGCACAAATGGGGCCTTTGTGGTTTCAGGTTAAATATACTACAGGGGTTGATATTAACCCGCAGCTTTGGATTACGGATCCGCCAGAATCTTCAATTCCTGCCTGCATGGCGGTGAAATGTGCCGAAATGCAATCGGCAGCGGCTGGCGATTTAATGCTTAACCTGCTTCGGAAAGCGGTTATGATTGATGCTAAGAATATTGCCAAACCCGAAGTGATATTTGAACTGGTGCAGAAAGCGGAGGAGAAGTTTCAAATTATCAATTACATACGTTTTATAAGCGATTGGGATAGCAAAGAACTAAAGACATTGATCAAGGAAGATTTTAAGAAAGCCAAACTACTGGATATAGGACGCTTTCCTACGCTTACCATGCAGGCTGCTGATGGAACAGGCGTTATTCTTGTTGGCTACCGGCCTTATCCGGTGCTCATGGAAGCATTTAATTATTTTACAGAGAAGTTGAAAAACAGGAATGTAAACCTAAAACATTAAACCTATGTATACCATAGCCATTCACGGAGGCGCAGGTGTAATAAGCAGGGAGAACCTGTTGCCCGAAGAAGAAAAGTTATATCTCGAGGGTTTGGCCGAAGCCTTGGATGCAGGATATAAACTGCTGGAGGTAGGCGAAAATGCCTTGGATGCTGTAGAAGCTGCTGTTACATTGCTCGAAGACAATATGCTCTTTAATGCAGGCAGAGGCTCTGTGTTTAACTCCGATGGAAAGATAGACATGGAGGCTTCCATCATGTGGGGCGAAACGCTTGAAGCAGGTGCAGTATGCGGTATTCGAAACGTTAAAAACCCGATACAACTGGCCAAAGCGGTAATGGAAAACTCTCCGCACGTATTTTTGAATGGTAGTGGAGCCGAGGATTTTGCCCGTGAGATAGGATTACCTTTCGAAGAGGACGGCTATTTTTATACAACCCGCAGGTACGAGGAACTCCGCAAAGCAAAAGAAAACGTATTTGCCGGACAGTTTGCCGGTAAGCATTTCGGGACGGTTGGAGCGGTAGCACTCGACCGATATGGTAATGTTGCTGCTGCAACATCCACCGGAGGGTCTACGAATAAAGCCTATGGGCGAATAGGCGATAGCCCGCTGATAGGTTCCGGAACCTATGCAAACAACAGAACATGCGCCGTATCGTGTACGGGCGATGGCGAATATTTTATGCGCAGCGTAGCCGCTTACGATATTTCGTGCCTGATGGAATATAAATTCTTGTCGCTACAAGAAGCCTGCGAACTGGTAATTATGGATAAAATGGTACGTTTGGGTGGCGAAGGTGGAGCAATTGCAGTTGATACACTGGGTAATGCCACGTTGGTGTTTAATTCCCCAGGCATGTACAGGGGATACCGTAAGGAATTCGGTGAGGCGGAGGTGGCGATTTATTAATGTGCCGATATGCCAATGGGACAATGTGTAGATGTGCCCTGATGGGCGTAAACCCCTAAATCCCCTGAAGGAGACTTGGCTCCGTTGCTAAACTAGGTGCCAAATAGAGAGATTTAGTTAATGAAGTTTCGAATTTATATTATTCGCTTACAAAAAGTGAAATCAATACCTTATCATTTCCACTACGAAGCCAAGGAGGTTATGTAAAAAGTCTTCAAATTGAGCTGAATTGCAAATTCAGCTCAGCGGTGTACCTTATAAATTAGCCTATTACGCTAGGCGGAATTTGTAATTCCGCCATAAATGCTAATTGTTTACACAGCCTCTTTATGGGTTTCCGTTGGTTCCTTTGGAACAATTCAGCTTAGTTGACAGCATTTTACAAGGCCTCGTTATGTTCTTTATAAATTCTTTATACCAGCAGCAAGAAGTTTAATAAATCATTTATAAAAACCGGATGAACTTTGTACCGCTAAAATGATGATATGAGAAGCGGTACTATAGGAATAGTATTGAAACAAATCGGCAGTTTGCTGAATGTATTGGGAATTATCTTTATTCTGCCATTTATTGTGTCGGCAATGTACGATGAATGGTTTTCAGCAGCCGGCTTTTTATTATCCGCGGGTGTAGTTCTGGGGATAGGGCTTGCGCTTTATAAAATATTCAACAAAGCTGAGGACCCCCAATACAACCATGGGCTTATTATAGCTGCTTCGAGTTGGCTAATAATTACACTGATGGGAGCAATTCCTTTCATTATTATCGCTAAACTAACGCCGGACACTGAAATGAGTAAGTTTATTCCTGCCGGGGCTTTGTATAAAGAATCGAGTCTGGTTTATTTTAATAATTTTTTGCATTGTTTTTTCGAGAGCATGAGTGCCTATACAACTACTGGGTTATCTATGGCTATTCATGAACCATCTGTTGGGAAGGGTGTATTATTTTACAGATCGCTAGCACAGTGGGTAGGAGGGGCCGGCTTTATAGTTATGGCTTTGGCCGTTTTTAAACAAACCTCGGGACAAGGTGCTATGTTGCTTTATGGTGCAGAATCTACTTCGGAGAAGTTGATGCCTAAGGTTATTGATACCTCGCGTGCTATTTGGCGGGTGTACTTCCTCTTAACTGCATTTACCATAGCTTATCTGGTTGTTGGCACTAAACTTATTCTCCCAACCTACAGGCTTGCCGATAATATTTTCGACTCTGTTAATCATGCCATGTCTGGGTTGTCTACCGGAGGATTCAGTACTCTTGATGATATGATGTCGACCTATCAGTCGCCTTATATGGAAATGTTGTATTTACTACCCATGATTTTGGGTTCATTTTCCATACCCTTTTATTATAAACTTATATTTAAAAGAAAAATAAGTGAAATATGGAAAGATATTCAGACACGGTCGCTAATAATTGCATTCGTCGCAGGGAGTATCATTCAATCCTTTTTATTATTTAAGGCAAATGCGGTTCCCGAACCTGTTCGCGAAGGCGTTTTTCAGTTTGTTAGCGCACTCTCTACAACCGGTTGGCAAACATCCAATATTCACCACTG
>DATALJ010000042.1:0-28034 GCA_036261135.1 Bacteroidales bacterium | reverse complement strand
TAAAGGCTGAATTCCTACGTCAGTGCGACAAACTCGACGGAATTGCTGATGGAATCGTTTCCAATTATATAGCTGCACGTGCCATCTTTAATGTGAACGATGGCGTTGGCCCCGCTGATCCTTGGGCTGCATTACGTGCGTCGAACAACGTTGATCCCGATCCGAACGACAAATCGGAATCGGCTAAATTGACCAATGAGCAGATTAAAACCATGGAGTTCGTATATAGCTCTTACAAATTTGCTACTCCGCTGGCCAATGGCGTAAAATCATTTGGTATGTGGCTGCCTACGACCGAACCCGCTGGTTTTGGTATGATTGAAGGCTCTCGCTTTAAAGGCCAGGAAGGTGCCGACGAAAATGCACGCGTACACGGTGCGATGGGCGTACTTGGTGTTACCGGATTCCTCATGCAGGATCTCAAGGCCAATCCGCTCGATTATGTAGAAGGTGGACAATGGAACAAACGCCGCGAGCAATTATCGAAATGGCTCGATTCTACAAATCCCGATCTTACTGAGTTCTATAAAAACGGAGGAAAATTAATCCTTACCATTGGCTTAATGGACAATATTGCATCACCAGGAGCCCAGCTCGATTACTATCAATCGTTGCTCGACAAAATGGGACGCAGCACGCTTGATCAATTCGCCCGCATGTACGTAGTTCCCAATGGTGGTCACGGCCTGGCAGGTAAAAGCGCTAACGTAAATGGCGAAGGAAAACCGATTGAAGTAATGAATATCCCTGGTCCTAATGGCAACGACAACATGGATATGCTGATGGCTTGGGTAGAAAAGAATGAAGCACCTGCCAAAACATTGGTTGTAAACCCACAGGGAAAAATAGGTACAAAGCAGGAAGGCGCAGGGTATTTGATGTGCTCTTACCCCAACTATGCTAAATACGTGGGAGGCCCAGCCGATCAGGCTTCGTCCTATGTGAGCGAGAAACCTTGAGTAAATGGCTAAATGCAAATAATAATACTTAAAGCCGCAGAGATTTTCAGTTCGAAAGACTCTGTGGCTTTTTAATACGTAGTCCTAAAGCAATTTTAAAATAAATACCATGAGAGGTCTGATTTCAATTCTTTTGGCCATTACCTTTTCGCTATCCTTAACTGCTCAAAACCGGTTATTGACTGCAACAGATACCGAAGTAGGTGCAGCCCGGGAGCTTGCTCCTTCTACATTGCGTAATTTACAATGGAGAGGCGAATCTCCATTATTCACATATCAGGACAAGACCACATTATATCAGCAATCGGTTGAGAATTCAACTGCAACATCGATCATTTCTCTTGCTGAAATAAATGAAATAATAAAAACTACCGATACACTGGAGGTAATGCCCAATATAACCTGGGAAAACGAGAGTGAGTTTCATTTTTTCACCGATAAGTACTGGTATAACATTAAGGCACCGGATAAAACGCTGATCGCCTCTGTTCAACTCCCCGAAAATGCTGAAAATTTTCGTCTCTTTTATTCTAAAAAGCTTATTGCTTATACTATTAGGAACAATGTATTTGTAACAGGATGGAATATTTCGCCAGTACAACTGACATTCGATAACAACCCCGATATTGTAAACGGCGATATTGTAAGCCGCAACGAATTTGGAATAACCCAGGGCCTTTTCTGGTCTCCCCAAGGGAATTACCTTGCATTTTACCGTAAGGATAATCGTAATGTGGGAAATTACCCGCTGGTTGATATTATGGCTCGCGAAGGAACAGCAAAGAATATCATGTACCCGATGGCCGGAATGTCCAGCGAACATGTTAGTTTAGGCGTTTACAAAATAGCGAATCGTTCAGTCGTCTTTATTGAGAAGAATGACACCGTTTCTGAGAAGTATTTAACCAACATTACCTGGGGACCCGATGAGCGCAATATATACATTCAGGTGCTAAACAGGCAGCAGAATCATATGCAATTCAACAAGTACAACGTTTCCAACGGAGCGCTTGTGAAAACTTTGTTCGAAGAAAAGCACGGCAAATATGTTGAGCCATTAAATTCTGTTATTTTCCTTAAATCGAACCCTCAGGCATTTATATACCAGACACGTCGCAATGGCTACAATCATGCTTATCTGTACAATACCGGTGGTAAGCTGATTCGCCAATTAACAGATGGAAAATGGGAAATAACGGGTATTCTGCAATTAAGCAACGACGATAAGCTCTATTATACATCCACAGAGGCAAGCCCTCTGGAAACAAACGCTTACCAGCTCGATATCAAATCGGGGAAAACAATTAGGCTCACTGCTAACCCTGGTGTGCACACCGTATTGGTTAGTTCCGGGGGTAAATGTTGTATTGATACGTATTCCAATACAACTACACCCCGTATAATCGACATTATTACTGTTTCCGGCAAATTGAAGCGCAATGTATTGAAGGCCGCTAATCCGCTTACGAATTTTAATATGCCTGAAATGACCATTGGAACTATTAAAGCTGCTGATGGAGTTACTGATTTATATTACAGGCTCATAAAACCCGCCAATTTTGATTCAACAAAAAAATACCCTGCAATTGTTTATGTTTACGGTGGCCCACACGAGCAGCTTATTGAGAATCGTTGGTTGGGAGGAGCTCGCTTATGGGATTACATGATGGCTCAAAAGGGTTACCTGATGCTTACCGTCGATAACAGAGGATCGATGAACCGTGGCCTCGAATTCGAGAATGTTATTCATCGTCAATGCGGTGTAGTTGAGATGCAGGATCAGCGTGAAGGAGTCAAATTCCTTGAAGAACTTGGATATGTGGATATGAAACGCATTGGCGTACATGGTTGGAGCTATGGCGGCTTCATGACAACCTCTCTAATGGTAACTTATCCTGACATTTTCAAGGTGGGTGTGGCCGGCGGTCCTGTAATTGACTGGAAATACTACGAAGTAATGTATGGAGAGCGTTACATGGATACTCCCCAAGAAAACCCTGAAGGTTACGCTAAAACTGCATTACCTCCAAAAGCTAAAAACCTGAAAGGAAAGCTGCTGCTTGTTCATGGCGCACAGGATCCTACAGTGGTATGGCAGAATAGCTTGGTTTTCATTCAAGAATGCATTAAAAACCAGATTCCTGTTGATTATTTTGTGTATCCGCTGGCTGAGCACAATGTGAGAGGCTATGACCGCATCCATTTAATGGAAAAAGTAACGGATTATTTTGTTAAGAATCTTTAAAATTAGCAGGATTAAAGGCTTTTTTAATACCTTTAATCTCCCGATTGATTACTAATACATGAAACATCCGGCGTTGGTACTCCGAAATGCATGGATGCAGCGTGTCGCTATTAACTTAATTAAATTTAATTTCTCATGAAACTTTACAACTTTTATAAGCATGTGGCACTTGCAGCTACTGTCTTGCTTTTCAGTTCTTCGTTGTTTGCTCAGGAAGCTACAACCAAAGTAAGTTCCGATGGTTTTTTTGCGGCCACCAAGATTGGCGATGGCTGGGCTATTACCGAAAAAAACAGTATGGTAGGTGCTAATATTTATCTTGTTTTAGGTAAAGACAGTGCATTGATCATTGATACGGGCTACGGTCAGGGCGATTTGAAAGCTTTTATCGGAACCCTTACGAAATTACCCCTTATTGTTGTTAATACCCATGGGCATGGCGATCATGCAGGGAATAACAAACAGTTCTCAAAGATTTATCTGCATCCTGACGACTTTTATATGCTTCAATCGAATAACAAAAATGCACCAAAGCTTGTCCCCATCCGCGAAGGATACGTTTTTAACCTGGGCGGTGGACGTAAGCTGGATGTAATGGATGTTCCGGGCCATACTCCCGGCAGTATTGTTTTGTTTGATGTGGATAGTAAAATATTATTCTCTGGCGATAACACCAACAACCTGGTATGGCTCTTTTTGAGAGATTGTAAGCCCTTGGAAGTATATTTGCAAAGTCTTGAAAAAGTTCAGAAGCGTATCAACGATTTCAATATCGTAATGCCAGGACATAATGATCCTTTGGGAAAAACATTTATAGCCGATCAGATTGGCTGTGTAAAGGCCATCCTTAATGGCACAAGCGAAGAGGCACCCTATCAACACCAGTATGCACAAAAAGGTGTGATGTTAGCAAAATATGGAGAAGCACAAGTAGCTTATGACCCAAAGAATTTAAGGGCTAAAAAGTAAGTTATATATATGAATTGAGCGAAATTACTCCTCCGAAAGGATGCAATTTCGCTCAATTTTATTTTAGAAGAGTCGTACGACCTTCACAGAATCATTTGTCCAGGCCGTGACCATTTGTTCCGGCCTCGTTAATCTTAAGTATAATAGCAAAAGCTACTCCAAACAATCCCAAGCTGCTGAATATCCACATCCCTGGAATGTATCCGGAGGGGTTTGCTGCTCCTGCCTTAAATATATCGTTCGAAAAGCCTATGATGAGGTTAAAACCTGCCAGGCCTATATTCTGAATCATTGTCATTAAGCCATATCCGGTGCCCAGCTTATTTTGCTTTACAACAAGCGCAACCGATGGCCAAAGTACTGCAGGAACGAGTGAGAAAGCAATACCCATCATGATCATTGGAATCAGGAGATTGGTTGTTAGTATTACATCAATACTGAGAAAACCGATGGCTATATGCGCTTTTTCGGGTAATCCCAGCATGCCCGAAATGTCAGCTTTATAGGCCATCATTAAATACACTGGCACAATCAGTAACGAACCAATCATCATTAAATAGGAGCGTTTACCGATCTTATCGGCGAGTAATCCGAATAAAGGCGTGGCAACCATTGCGGATAAAGTAAGGATACTGGAGAGAAATCCTCCTATTTCGCGGCTTTCGCCATGTACTTCCTGAAAAAACTTAATAGCAAAGGTCTGAAAAGGAAACATGGCTGAATAAAAGGTAATGCACAAGGCGGTTATAAACCAGAATGACTTACCAAAGGCAAACATTTCTTTAAATTCAACCTTATCCTGTTTGCCTTCGGGCTCTAGTTCGTATTTCTTTTCAGAATACTTATCGAGAAGCCAATATATAATGAGGCACACAACAGATATTATACCCGTAAAAGCGGCAAACCACAGAGGATTTTGCCAGAAATTATACATCGATTTCCCCCACGATGGCGAATTCAATGCCATGAAAGATCCAATGCGAGCAATGGTGAGGTTTAGCCCAAAAGCAAACGATAGTTCCTTTCCCTTAAACCATCTTGCAATGGCTGTAGTAATGGCAACGATCATCGATTCGGCTCCCAATCCGAAGATAAGCCTTCCGGTCGCCATTAATGCTAAATTCCCATTAAGTGCAGTGATAAAACCGCCTGTCATCATTAAGAGTGAAAAAAGGAAGGCAGCTTTTTTAGTACCAATGCGGTCTATAATAATACCACCAATCAATACCATGAAAACATTGGGCAAACTATAGATTGCCATGAGTAAACCTATGTTGGAGTCGGAAAATTTCAGTTGCGATTTTAGTAAGTCAGCAACCGGGCTGATGCTATCATAAATATAATAGTTGCCAAACATAGCAAGGCTGATGAACAGAAGTACAATCCACCGTAAATAGACAGGTGGTGCTGGTTTTGTAGATATATTACTCATGAGAAAGGATTTATTGCTTGCGAATGTAAATAATTTATACTTTAAAAAACCTCTCGATGGTCAAAAAGGCACGATTGACCCGTTATTTTTATTCCTGTTCCATGCAACTTGTTCAGGTTACTTATTAAACAAAGGTAATAGCAGGAGCGTCAACGATAAGCCAATTAAAATGGATACGGTGGACCAGCCAATGATATTGTTTATAGGTTTATTTACATAGTTGCCCATTATCTTTTTGTTGTTAACCAGCAAGATCATGCAAACCAGCACAACAGGCAACAAAATACCATTGATAACCTGCGACCATAGGGAGATAAAAATCAGCGGCGCATTGGGTATCAGAATAATAACAATAGAAAGGATTAAAATTCCAGTATAAAGCAAATAAAACTCTTTTGCTTCGTCCCACTTTTTGTCAATTCCGGCTTCGAAGCCAAAAGCTTCGCAAACGTAAAAGGCCGTGGCCAAAGGGAGAATTGTAGCAGAGAATATAGAAGCAATAAACAAACCGAACGCAAATACCTGCGAGGCCAGTTCTCCGGCAAGTGGTTTTAAGGCCAGTGCGGCATCTTTGGCTTCATTAATCTGAATACCGTTTTCGTGCAGGGTGGAGGCACATGCAATAATTATAAAAAAAGCAACCACAACAGTGGCTACGCAACCAACCCATATATCGATAAGCGAATACTTGTAATTCTTCATTTTCAAGCCCTTCTCGATTACAGACGATTGCATGTAGAACTGCATCCAGGGAGCAATGGTTGTACCTACTATGCCAATGATCATTGCCAGACTCTGGCCGTTTATTTCCAATTGCGGATGTAACATGGATTTCCCAATCTCCCCCCAGTGCGGCTTTCCCATAAGGGCGGAAACAACATACATTAGCAGGGATACGCTAAATAGAAGAAAAATACGTTCGGCTATTTTGTAGTTGCCCTTTACAACGAGTACCCACACTACAATGCCAACAATGGGAACAGAAACGTACTTACTTACACCGAAAACTTCCATACTTCCTGCAACACCGGCGAACTCGGTGGTGGTATTGCCTATATCGGCCAATAGTAAACCCAGAAATATGAAAAAAGTAACCTTTACGCCTGCATTTTCGCGGATAAGGTCAGCCAAACCTTTACCGGTGACAATTCCCATGCGGGCATTCATTTCCTGAATAATTACAAGAACAATAAACGATGGAATGAGCGTCCACAAAAGATTGTAACCATAAACAGCTCCGGCAACCGAGTAAGTTGTAATACCTCCAGCATCATTGTCGACACTGCCTGTAATAATGCCCGGACCAAGTATTGCAACGAATAAGCCAATCTGGCGAAAAAAGTTTTTATTCTTGAACATAGCCATCTTCTATTTATTGGTTCGCCGCTTATTAATTAAGTCTTCTACCACGTCATCTATTACAACCATGCCTTGTAATATGTCTTCACTATCGACTACCGGAATGGCCAACAAATTGTATTTCGATATATTTTCGGCAATTTCATCCAGTTTTTGGTCGTCGTGTAAATATATCGGAGATGGTTTCATGATTTGTTCAACCGTCACATTGGGTTCAGAAATCACTAAGTCGCGCAGCGAAAAAGTAGCGATCAGCTTTTCCTTTTCGTTTGTAACAAAAAGATTATAAAGTTCTTCTGCTTCCGGCTTTTTGGTTCTTAAGTCGCGGATCACATCGTCTACGGTAAAGTTCTTGCTGAAAGATAAAAACTCGGTTGACATAATGCTTCCAACGGTATTTTCGGGGTATTCAAGCAATTCGCGTACTTCCTGCGAAGAATCCACCTCCATTTCTTTTAACAGAAGTTCAGCTTTCTCATCTTCCAAGGCATCCAGGATGTCGGCAACTTCGTCGGCTGGCATTTTTTCCAGCACGTCAGCCACTTTTTCGATAGGTAAATTCTCAATGATGTGAACCTGTGTTTCTGTTTCAAGTTCTTCGAGTACGTCAGCAGCCTTTTCTTCATCAAGGGCAGCAAAGACTTCGTGCATCGATTTTTTCCCTAAATCTTCAATAATATCTGCTAAATCCGAAGGGTGTAAAGTCTGTAATTTGGTATAACTCTTTGAGAGCTTAATGTTCAAGTTCGAGAAGTCAATAGCTTCAACCTCTTCCCATAGAATAAATTTGGAGGGAACAGATGCGTTGAATAATGAAAAAACAGATTTCAGGGGTTTAACAATTCCGATTCTGCGGAGCAAACCTTCAATTCCTATATCTACGGCAACAACATAGGACCCACCGGCAATGGAAACAAGCCGCAAATCGTTTACTCTTACCAGTTTACGTCCGTTGAGGTCCACAATTTGTTTGTCCAGTATAGCATCTGCCAACCATAAACCCTCATGCATCTCATCAAGCGGCAATTCCGCAAGCTCATCGCAGGTTACGTTAATCTTTCCTTTGCATTTTTCAATTGTGAAACGACTGAAAGCGTAATTTGCATGTTGCTTTCCCCTCTTCAGCTTTACTCCCGTTACTAAAGGTCGCCCTGCCGAATTATTGGCACTGCTGTAAAGAATAAATAAATCCTTGATAATGCCTACTAAACTACCATTGGAGTCTCGTACTTTTTTCCCAATAACACGGCTCAAATAAAATGTTGTGAAAGATGTCATGTTCACCTCCTTACTGTTTGCTATACAGGCAGGAAGCGATTACCGAAAAGGAAATGGGCTACTTACCTGTACAGGATTTAATAAATAATATACTCGCAGGCCCGTCGTCCATCTAAAAGAATGTTTTGGTTTGCGCCGCAAAAGTAAAACTTTTTATCATTATTTTTCTTAAATGGTGCTTGGATTTATAATAGAAAAACGCTTTTGTTTATAAGGCATGATGCTAATAACGTTCAATAATCGACATTCATTTTCCAAAAACAAAAAATCCCTGCAAACTATAGTTTACAAGGATTTTTATGTGTCCCCGGAGAGACTCGAACTCTCGACCCAATGATTAAGAGTCATTTGCTCTACCAACTGAGCTACGGAGACAATGCGGTGGCTCGTTTAAAATTGCTGATTTAATTACAAACCACGGAATCATTTTGCGGTGCAAATGTATAAAAAATTTGATATTGTCTCACCTTCATTTTATTTTTTATCACTTTTTTAAAAAATATGTTAAAGGACATATATTTTTCTGTTTGAAATTTTGATTTAATGATTTAATCCATATATTTGCCAATCAAAATTAGGTATATGCGAATGATGATCCGTCCTCTGTTTGTGCACATTATTATTGTGGTGCTCGTCGGCAAAAACTGATGTGAGAACGGATTTGTATATATAAAAAACGGAAAAGCCTTTCTCACACTAACGAGAAAGGCTTTTTTAATTGTATAATCTTAAAATTACAATAAAATGCCTCAGACATTAAGAAGTGCAACAACTACTCAAGGCCGCAGAATGGCCGGCGCACGTAGCTTATGGCGCGCCAATGGTATGAAAGAAGACCAATTCGGAAAACCAGTAATAGCAATTGTCAATTCTTTTACGCAATTCGTACCGGGGCATGTCCATCTTCACCAGATAGGGCAACAGATTAAAGCATTAATTGAAGCACAAGGTTGTTTTGCTGCCGAATTCAACACCATTGCTATTGACGATGGCATCGCTATGGGACACGATGGTATGTTATATTCCCTTCCATCCCGCGATTTAATTGCTGACAGCGTAGAATATATGGTCAATGCGCACCAGGCCGATGCCATGGTTTGCATCAGCAACTGCGACAAGATAACCCCAGGTATGCTTATGGCAGCCATGCGTCTCAATATTCCCACAGTATTTGTTTCTGGCGGCCCAATGGAAGCAGGCGTTGTAGACGGCAAAAAATACGATCTCATTGATGCCATGGTGTTAGCTGTAGACGATAGTGCTTCGGATGAGTTTGTTAATAAGGTTGAAAGATCAGCTTGTCCTACCTGCGGCTCTTGCTCTGGTATGTTTACTGCAAACTCCATGAACTGTCTCAACGAGGCTATAGGTTTGGCATTGCCTGGTAACGGAACCATTGTTGCCACGCATAAAAACCGCGCTCGACTGTTCGAAAAGGCCGCCAATATTATAGTTCAACTCGCCAATGAATACTACAAGAACGGGAACAGCAAAATTTTACCCCGATCGATAGCTACACGGCAAGCTTTTCTTAATGCAATGACATTAGACATTGCCATGGGTGGCTCTACCAATACCGTTCTTCACTTGTTGGCTATTGCACAGGAAGCAGGAGTTAACTTTACCATGAAGGACATCGACGCGCTCTCCCGCAAAACGCCGGTTTTAAGCAAGGTAGCTCCCAACTCAAACTACCATATCGAAGATGTGAACCGTGCAGGGGGGATTCTCGGTATTATGGCTGAATTGGATAGGGCAGGACTTATCGATACCTCTGTAAACCGCGTAGATGGCAATACTTTAAAAGAAGCGATTGAAAAATATGATATAATAAGGCCTACAGCTATTGCCGATGCGTTCGAAACTTACCGCAGCGCTCCAGGCGGTGGTCGTAACCTTGTAATGGGTTCGCAGGAAGCCAAATTCAAAGAACTCGATACCGACCGCGAAAAGGGTTGTATAAGAAATGTTGCCAATTGTTATAACAAAGATGGTGGTTTAGCTGTTCTTTATGGCAATATTGCACAAAAGGGATGTATTGTGAAAACAGCCGGGGTAAGCGAGAAAGTATTTAATTTTCAAGGGACAGCCAAAGTGTTCGAATCGCAGGACGATGCATGTGAAGGCATTTTAAAAGGTGCCGTAAAAGCAGGCGATGTAGTTGTGATTAAATACGAAGGGCCCAAAGGTGGTCCGGGCATGCAGGAAATGCTTTACCCAACCTCATACATCAAATCGAAAAAGCTAGGAGAATTGTGTGCTTTAATTACTGATGGCCGTTTCTCTGGCGGAACCTCCGGTCTTTCAATTGGACATGTATCTCCGGAAGCCGCTTCGGGTGGTGAAATAGCGCTTGTAAAAGATGGCGATATCATTGAAATCAGTATTCCCGAAAGAAGCATCAATTTGAAAATAAGTGCCGATGAGATGAAGAAAAGAAAAGAAGCCGAAGAAAGCCGGGGTGCAGAGGCTTACAAACCTGCGGCTCGTAAACGATATGTTTCTAAGGCGCTTAAAGTGTACGCCAGCATGGTAAGCTCAGCCGACATGGGTGCTGTACGTATTATTGAGTAACCAAAACGAAAAAAATATAACAAAATCATATATGAAGGAAAAGGAATCAAATACGCCCATGCGGGTTACAGGATCCGAAGCCGTTGTACTTTCGTTAATCAACGAAGGTGCCGAAGTGATGTTCGGATACCCGGGTGGCGCCATTATGCCAGTTTACGACGCATTATATAAATACCAGGATCAGATCAAACATATTTTGGTGCGCCATGAACAGGGCGCTACGCATGCAGCACAAGGTTACGCACGAGCCTCAGGCAAAGTGGGTGTTGTGCTTGTAACCTCAGGCCCAGGAGCTACCAATACTATTACGGGTTTAGCAGATGCTATGATTGACTCTACACCCATGGTCTGTATTACAGGACAGGTAGGTTCCCCACTCCTTGGTACAGATGCTTTTCAGGAAACCGATGTAATTGGAATATCGATGCCAGTTACCAAATGGAATATTCAGGTTACCAAGGCCCAAGATATTCCTGCTGCTATTGCAAAGGCTTTCTACATTGCACGTACAGGAAGGCCTGGACCAGTATTGGTTGATATTACCAAGGATGCGCAGTTCGCCCAATTTGATTTCGAATATAAACCTGCTGAAAAGATAAGGAGTTATCAACCCTTACCCAAAACAGATCCTGAAAAAATTAAAGAAGCTGCAGCGCTTATCAACGAAGCCAAGAAACCATATGCATTAATAGGACAGGGTGTGATATTGGGTGGTGCAGAAAACGAGCTCAAAGAATTTCTTGAAAAAACAGGCATTCCAGCAGCTTGGACTTTGTTAGGTCTATCTGCTCTGCCAACCGATCATCCTTTGAATGTAGGAATGCTTGGAATGCATGGTAACTACGGACCAAACCTGAAGTGTAACGAGTGCGATGTACTTATTGCAATAGGTATGCGTTTCGATGACCGTGTAACCGGTGATGTGAAACGTTTTGCAAAACAGGCCAAAGTAATTCATTTGGAAATAGACCCATCGGAGGTCGACAAAATTGTAAAAGCCACAATTCCCGTGCTTGGCGACGTAAAAGAAACCTTACCGGCGCTTACTGCTTTGGTTAACAAAAACTCGCATCCAGAATGGCTTGATGAATTTAAGAAATGCTATGAACTGGAATATGAAAAGGTTATCAAAGGTGCCCTTTTCCCTGAGAATCCGGGATTAACCATGGGGGAAGTATTGCACCGTATTACCGAGAAGACGAATGGCGAGGCTATTCTTACCACAGACGTAGGACAGCACCAGATGTTTGCCGCTCGTTACTTTACTTTCAGGCAAAGTCGTTCAGTAGTAACATCCGGAGGTTTGGGAACTATGGGTTTTGGATTACCAGCATCTATAGGAGCTAAAATTGGAGCGCCGGATCGTACGGTTATTTCTGTAATTGGCGATGGCGGCTTTCAAATGACTATTCAGGAACTGGGAACGATTTTCCAGAGCGAAGTTGCTGTAAAGATTGTTCTTCTGAACAACAATTTCCTTGGTATGGTACGCCAGTGGCAGCAGCTTTTCTTTGATAAACGGTACTCACAAACTGAGCTGATCAATCCGGACTTTATTGCCATTGCCAAAGCGTATTGCATAGCTGGTCAAAAGGTTACAGAACGTGCCGATCTGGATACAGCAATCGACGCTATGCTTAAACACAATGGTCCTTATTTGCTCGAAGTAAAAATTGAGAAGGAAGATAATGTATTCCCTATGGTTCCGACCGGTGCTTCGGTTGCGGAAATCAGGCTGGAGTAAAATTACCATAATCAATCTATTAACGTTTATAAATTAAAATGATGGAACAAGAATATACGATCACGGCATTTTCGGAAAATGCTATTGGTTTGTTAAATCGCATAACCATTATCTTCACTCGTCGTCACATGAACATCGAGAGCCTTAATGTGTCGGAGTCGGCACTTAAAGGTATACATAAGTTCACCATTGTTGTAAACAATACCCAGGAACGTGTAGAGAAGGTAACCAAGCAAATTGAAAAGCTGGTAGAAGTACTTAAAGCATTCTACCATACTACTGATGAGATTATTACCCAGGAAATAGCACTATACAAGGTTCCAACTGACGCCTTAATGAAAAGCCGCGAAATTGAAGACCTCGTGCGTAATTCAGGTGCCAAAGTATTGGAAATAACTCCTGAATACACGGTTATTGAAAAGACGGGTTACAAGTCGGAAACTTCCGAATTGTTTAATAAACTCGAGAAATTCGGTGTTTTGCAATTCACACGTTCAGGAACAGTGGCGGTAACCAAGAATCCCAGGGAGCTACTTTCGAGTTATCTGGAAGGATTGGAAAAATAAACAGAACTCAAAGAGACGATAAAGAACATTGTCATTCCGGCGAAGGCCGGAATCCGTTTAAGCTTCGTAGTTAAGGGATTCCGGCCTTCGCCGGAATGACAATGACTTTTTGCGTTTAAAAAATGTGATCATTGACCAAGGCTTCCAACAATATCCCCATCTACGGGCTCGATAATTTCAGCACGCCCACCAGTCCGCACAAGGAATTCCAGGTGGAGGTGTTTGATGCACGTCGCCACTTTGAAGTGCAATACCCGCACCGCCACGATTTTTACGAGGTACTCTACCTAAGCGGAGGATCAGGCTTTCATATCATCGACAGCAACAAATACAAGATAGAGCCCCCCTGTATTTTCTTCATGACTCCGGGTCAAACACACAAATTGGAACTATCGCAGGACATTGATGGCTATATCTTCCTCTTTACATCAGACTTTTACCTGCTTAACCAAAGCAACAAGAATAAATTACTGGGTTGCCCGTTCTTTCATTCGGTAACACGCGAGAATCCGCCACTTGCCATAACCAATACCGACGACAATACCTTTATCCAAAATCTTTTTGTAAGAGGGTGTAATACTGTAAAGGTCGGAAATCCTTCAGAAGAGATCATTCGTTCGCTGCTCGATCTTCTCTTGGTTACCTGTGCGCAACTATACCCTAAAGAATACAAGGTTTTACCTAACAACAAGGGGCATATTACGGTTAAAAAGCTCATGCTCCTTATCGAGGAGAACTATCATCTCAACCTAAAAGTAAATGACTATGCTGAAAAGCTGTCCATCACCCCTAATCACCTCACGCAACTGGTAAAGCAAACTACCGGAAAAACCACCAATGAAATACTTCAGGAAAAGAACATTCTAGAGATTAAGCGCCTGCTGCTTTATACAAACCTTACCATTACCGAAATAGCTGAGCAGATGAATTTTGCCGACCAATCCTATTTTACCAAATATTATAAAAAGTGTACAGGACTCACTCCGCTTCAATACCGTAGCCAATCCATGAAATAGTCAATCGCTTCAATTACATAAAACAGTTTGAAAAATAATTATTTACAACTATAATCGGATTCCTTATTTTTATTATCGTTAAATAAATCCAGAAAAAGTACCTAATTTTCCTTCAGGAATTATATGATCAATTCATTTTAATGTAGTTATTTTGTTTCCCGAAAAGAAGTTTTAAATAAAAACTAAATAATTCAAGAAATGGCTAATTATTTTAACTCAATTCCATTACGTGTTCAGCTCGAACAATTGGGAAAATGCGACTTTATGGACGAATCGGAATTTGCCGATGGCGTAAATAAACTGAAAGGAAAGAAAATTGTGGTTCTCGGTTGTGGAGCACAAGGTTTACACCAGGGTTTAAACTTACGCGACAGCGGACTCGACGTAACATATGCTTTACGTAAAGAAGCTATTGCCGAAAAGCGCAATTCATATAAGAATGCCACTGAAAATAAGTTCAAGGTAGGCACTTTCGAAGAACTCATTCCTACTGCCGATTTAGTGCTTAACCTTACTCCCGATAAACAGCATACACCTGTTATCAACCAGGTAATGCCATTAATGAAAAAAGGTTCATGTCTTGCATATTCTCACGGTTTCAATATTGTTGAAGAGGGAATGCAAATCCGCAAGGACATTACCGTTATTATGGTAGCTCCAAAGTCTCCTGGTTCAGAGGTTCGCGCTGAATACTTACGTGGTTTCGGCGTTCCTACACTAATTGCTGTACACAGCGAAAACGATCCGAATGGCGATGGACTCGAAATTGCTAAAGCCTATGCTGTTGGTACCGGTGGAAACAGAGCTGGCGTGCTTCATTCATCGTTTGTAGCTGAAGTAAAATCAGACCTTATGGGCGAACAAACCATCCTCTGCGGTGTATTGCAGACTGGTTCTATCCTTTGCTTTAACAAGATGATAGAGAAAGGCATTGATCCGGGCTACGCTTCAAAACTCGTTCAATATGGCTGGGAAACCATTACCGAAGCATTAAAACTTGGTGGCATCACTCATATGATGGACCGTTTGTCGAACCCATCGAAAATTAAAGCTTTTCACTTAGCCGAAGAAATGAAATCGATTCTCCGTCCTTTGTTCGAAAAACACATGGACGATATCATGTCTGGCCAGTTCTCGGGCACAATGATGAAAGACTGGGCCGATGGCGACAAGAAGCTCCTAGAATGGCGTGCGGCTACTGCTGAAACTGCTTTCGAAAAGACACCTGCAGGAAACATGGAAATTAAAGAGCAGGAATACTATGACAATGGTACATTAATGGTAGCTTTTGTTAAGGCTGGCGTTGAGTTAGCATTCGAAGTAATGACTGAAACCGGCATTAAACCTGAATCAGCATACTACGAGTCGTTACACGAAACTCCACTTATCGCTAATACCATTGCGCGTAAGAAATTATATGAAATGAACCGTGTAATTTCTGACACTGCCGAATATGGTTGCTACCTGTTCGACCACGCAGCTAAGCCTATGTTGACTGATTTTATGAAGAAAATTGATGTGGATGTAATCGGAAAGCCTTTCAATGCTGGCAAGGACAACCATGTAGATAATTTTGAATTGATTCAGGTTAACGATGCTATTCGCAATCATGAAGTTGAATACATTGGATTTGAATTACGCTCCGCTATGGAAGCCATGAAGCCAATTATCTAAAATAAACGCAATGACGCTGAGCCGCAAAGTTTATGCTTTGCGGCTTTTTATTGTTTACTGCATTAGATTGCGTCTTCGCGGCTTTGCGTTGATAATTGAATTTAATCCTTTTGACAAGTCCTGATTCCGAATGGTACGTACAGTGGACACCAACTTACAAGGGCCGTTACAATTGGAATTAATCCTACAAGTCCCCACCAGCTTTTAAAAACAACTCCCGCAATAATAATTCCAGCCCCAATGATCAGACGTACAGCCTTATCAGCTTTCCCAACATTGCATTTCATATTCGTATGGTTTAATGTTTTGTATAAAACAATCATCATTGTCGAATGTTGAAATAAATAGGATAAACATAGTGCAAAGGCGCGCTGCCGTGAGCTTAATGGGAATCAAATCGTTGCAGTTTCTTAAAATTCCTCAACTTTTTAAAGATTATTTTGTTAATGAATCAGTTAACCCTAAAAATAATGATATGAAGACGTTAAAACTTGTATTTACTATTGCCTGCGTAGCATTCAGCCTCAACATCATGGCACAGGAAGGCTTTCAGCACGAACGTTTATCTAAACTATGGACATCGAAAGAAGGAAACAAAACGCCCGAGTCGGTATTGCTTGATACTATTAATAAAGTGCTTTACGTTTCCAATATCGACGAGAATCCATGGGAAAAGGATGGTAAAGGCTATATTACCAAAATGACTCTTTCTGGCGAAATAATTACCAAAGAATGGGTTAAAGGCATAAGCGCTCCAAAAGGTATGGGAATTTCAAAAGGCATGTTGTATGTTACTAATATCGACGAGCTGGTAGAAATTGATATTAAGAAAGGTTCTATAGTGAAGAAATACACTCATCCGAAAGCCGAAAACCTAAATGATATAACGGTTGGCAGTGATGGAACTGTTTATATCTCCGACAGCAAAGGCCCTTGCATTTTTCAGTTTGCTAAAGGTAAGCTGGACGTGTTCATTGAATCGGATGAAGTAAAGGGAACTAACGGAATTTTCTATGAAAATGGCAAACTGCTTTGCGGACAAAGCAACCGTATTGCGGCACTTGACTTGAAATCTAAAACATTCACAACTGTAGCCGATAATACCGGATCTATTGATGGGCTGGAGGCTGTAGGGGACGGTTCGTATATCATTTCCGACTGGAGCGGAAAAATACAAATCATTCAACCTGGAATACCCAACCTGACAATTCTAGATACTACTCCGCTCAAGATTAATGCTGCAGATATTGAATTTGATCCGAGAACGAAAACCTTGTATGTGCCTACATTTTTCGATGATCATGTAGTGGCTTATAAGCTATTGTAAATGCTCGACCCCTAAATCCCCTAAAGGGGACTTGGCCTTCGTAGGGAAGAAGGGATGTTAAAAACCTGGTTTTTTGTTCCTAAGCTAAGCTATGCGTATGATATTATCATATCTGTTCCCCTTAAGGGGTCAGGGGTGTTTAAGCACCAAGATGTTCATACAAAATCTTGGCCCCAATAAAAATGAGGATCAAACCACCTACAATTTCCATATCTTTTCCGAAACGCAAACCGGTTTTCTTCCCAAACAGAATGCCTAGCATAGAAAATACGCCTGTTGTTAGCCCAATTACAAAGGTGGTTAGCAATAGGTTTAAGTTTTCAATGAATGCAAAACTGATACCCACTATTAACGCATCAATGCTGGTGGCAATGGACATTCCTATTAAAACCTTCCATTCAAGCGGATTGGTTTTCTTGTCGAGATCGTCCTTCTGAAAGCTTTCCCATATCATCTTTCCTCCAATAATGAATAGAAGACCAAATGCAATCCAATGATCGAACGACTCAGCATAATAGGCTATTCGCTTTCCTACGAACCATCCGATAAGTGGCATCGCAGCCTGAAACAATGCCAGTGAAGTAGCTATGCGCAGCGCTTTCTTAAATGTGATCTGGCTTAAAATCAATCCGCTGGAAACTGATACTGCAAAGGAATCTACAGATAGGCCGATTGCAATCAAAATCAAGGTAATAAAATCCATTCCCCAAAAAAATTTGGGCAAAAATAATGAAGTTTTTTATCACCAGTAATAATTTGGGGCAATTTAGAATAGCACTATTCTGAAAATTGCTGAATAACGCTCGTGTTAAAGTTTATGTGCCATAATGTATTTTTATTTTAGCGTAAAGATGTTTATTTTAGACGGTTCATAAACTAATATTTTTTTAAACTACTATCCAATGAAGGCACTCACCCATCTTTTCGAAGAATGTGTATCCAAATACCCTGATAATCCTTTAATGTGGGAG
The DNA here is from genome assembly GCA_036261135.1 of Bacteroidales bacterium. Classification (GTDB taxonomy): domain Bacteria; phylum Bacteroidota; class Bacteroidia; order Bacteroidales; family JAAUTT01; genus JAAUTT01. Next base: position 9,920 of record DATALJ010000042.1, on the reverse strand, counting down.
AAAACAACCGATAAATTTGAGGCTGCTACTTATGCACAAATCAGAGAAAAGGTATATCAGTTTACAGCAGGCCTTATGGCAATGGGTGTGAACAAAGGCGATCGCATTGCATTATTGTCGGAAGGCCGGAATGACTGGGTTATTAGTGAACTAGGTATTTTGTATGCAGGTGCAGTAAATGTTCCGCTTTCAGTAAAACTGGGAGATGCTTCAGAAATTGAGTTCCGATTGGTGCATTCGGGTGCACGTATGATAATTGCTTCGCATCAACAGGCTCGTAAGCTGAAAGTACTTAAGCATACGCTCTCTCAGCTCGAGAAAGTGATACATCTGGATGTAGACAAGGAAATGGGCGAAAAGGATATCGCTTTTGCTGATATAATGGAGAAAGGGAAGGCATTTCTTGCTTCCAATTACAGCCAATTCGAAGAAAGATGGAAAAGCGTCCAGCCGAACGATTATGCCAATATTTGCTATACCTCCGGTACAACGGCCGATCCAAAAGGAATTATTGTTACACATCGCAATTATACGGCCAATGTAGAGCAGTCTCTTTCATTGATGACTATTCCTTCGTACTATGTATCGTTGCTTATACTACCCTGGGATCATGCCTTTGCACATACATGTGGGGTTTATGTACTAATGACAACGGGCGCTTCCATGGCTTCGGTACAAACGGGCCGTACGCCTATGGATACATTGAAGAACATCCCCATCAATATAAAAGAGATAAAGCCTCACTTTTTAATGAGTGTGCCTGCTTTGGCAAAGAATTTCCGGAAGAATATTGAAAGCGGAATTCGAGCAAAAGGCCCGGTTGTTAGTTGGCTCTTTAATACCGGTTTGAAAATTGGCTACACCTATAACGGAATAGGGTGGGACAAAGGTAAAGGTTTCCGTTTCCTGCTCAAACCGCTTGTTGCATTATTCGACATCATTATATTCAAGAAAGTACGCGGCGCTTTTGGTGGACGATTGAAATTCTTTATTGGTGGCGGTGCATTGCTCGATATTGAACTGCAACGATTTTTTTACGCAATTGGTATTCCTATGTTTCAAGGCTATGGGTTGAGCGAGGCCTCTCCGGTTATATCGTCCAACTCCGAGCGAAAACATAAGCTAGGGTCATCAGGTTATCTGGTAACACCAATGGATTTAAAGATATGCGACGACAAAGGTAACGAACTCCCTGTTGGCGAAAAGGGCGAAATCGTTGTTCGTGGCGAAAACGTTATGGCTGGATACTGGAATAATCCTGTTGCTACAGCCGACTCCCTGAAAGATGGATGGCTTCACACCGGCGATATGGGTTCTATGGATAAGGATGGCTTCTTGTATGTATTCGGAAGGTTCAAAAGTCTTTTAATCTCCGACGATGGCGAAAAATATAGCCCGGAAGGTATTGAAGAAGCGTTTGTTGGCCAATCTGCAATTATTGATCAGTGCATGTTGTATAATAACCAGAATCCATACACCATTGCGTTGGTTTATCCAAATAAAGAGGTTATAAAACGTTGGTTGGCAAAAGAAAACCTTGCCGGTGATACTGAAGAAGGCCAGATAGCTATTCTTAAACTAATCGAAAGTGAGCTAAACGAATACCGCGTGGGCCGTAAGCACGAGAAAATGTTTCCGCAGCGCTGGTTACCTGCAGCCATAGGTATTCTTCCCGAGGGATTTACTGAGGATAATCATTTAATGAACAGTACACTCAAGATGGTACGTGGCAAAATCACCGAACGCTATAAGGATTTAATCACCTATCTCTATACTCCCGAAGCAAAAGACATCTGCAACAGCCGGAACATGGATGTTATAAACGGCATGGGCTTTGATGGGAGCAACTAACTTTTTGCGAAACCAATATTATAGTTGAATAATGATTAATTCTGTTGATACATACAAGATTTTCTCGGAGTTTTACGACTTGTATGTTGGCAAATTCAATGATGATTTTGAGTTTTACAAAACATATTGTTCAAAGTCAGATAAAATAATAGAAATAGGATGTGGAACAGGCCGGATTCTCGACTTCTTTTTACAACAGGATTATTCGATTGTTGGCATTGATGTATCGCAGGAAATGCTCGATAAAGCAGCACAAAAGCTATCCCGTTGGATTGCTGCCCAAAAGCTCACTTTAGTTAATCACGATTTTACATCAGGTAGAATAGAAGCTCGCTTTGATAAGGCACTCTTAACTTTCTATACTTTTAATTACATAATCGAAAGACCTGTGGAGTTTTTGAGACACATACACGGATCGTTGAATAACAATGGCGTGTTGTTGATCGATTTGTTTTATCCGGTAACTCTTTTGGATACGTCGATTCAGGATAAATGGGTTCTAAAAGAATTCTCAATTGAAGGAATGAAGGTTAAGATAAAAGACAACAGGCTGGTTGTAAACAATATTGAACGCCGTCAGCAAATCTTTTGTATAAATGATTCGGAGATAAAGATTGATACAGACAGAAAATATTACTCTCCGGCCGAAATGCTTGATTTTCTTCAATTAGCTGGATTTACGGATGTTAAATTTGCGCTGGGTTATAATTATTCATACTTTGCTGATTCTATTTTTGAAAAAGATTTGAAAGTAAATTACATAATAAAAGCGCAAAAATAAGCGAATACTCTTGGTTGCATTGTTTTTACGAGGGCGTAAGATCGAATTAAGTAAGTTTTTAAAATATTTGCCAAAAATTTGTGCTTAACTGTTTAATCTTTATGTCAACTCCGTTGTTATTGTTATTTTTGTGACTTATTTGAACTTATACAATGGCCATTATTGAATCTGATATTAGAAAAGAGTTAGAAAAGAGAGTATTAGTGCTGGATGGAGCAATGGGCACCATGATTCAGCGGCACAATCTTACCGAGAAAGATTTCAGGGGAACCCTCATGCTCAATCATCCGCACGATTTACGCGGAAATAACGATATTCTTTCCATTACACAGCCCGCAATTATTCAGAAAATTCATGAGGAATATCTTGAAGCTGGCGCCGATATTATCGAAACGAATACATTCAATGCAAACAAAATATCGCAAGCCGATTATCAATGTGAGGCTTTTGTATATGAGATAAATCTTGCCGCAGCAAAGATTGCTCGCCAGGCTGCTGATAAATTCACGGCTTTAAATCCCGATAAGCCTCGTTTTGTTGCTGGAGCCTTCGGACCAACCAATAAAACGGCTTCCATGTCGCCCGATGTCAATGACCCTGGCTACCGCGCCGTTTCGTTCGACGACATTGTTGAAGTGTATAAAGAACAGACATTGGCATTTATCGAAGGTGGTGTAGATCTTTTCCTTGTTGAAACCGTATTTGATACATTGAATGGGAAGGCCGCTCTTTATGCCATTAATGAGGTATTGAAGGAGAAAGGCTTACGAATACCGGTTTCTATATCGGCAACTATTACCGATGCAAGCGGTCGTACGCTTTCCGGGCAAACCATAGAAGCGTTCTTACACTCCGTATCGCATATTGATCTTTTAAGCATAGGTGTGAACTGCGCACTGGGAGCTAAGGACATGCGACCATATATTGAAGAACTCTCCAGAAAAGCACCATTCTATATCAGTGCTTACCCAAATGCCGGATTACCCAATCAGTTTGGCGGATACGATGAAACGCCCGTTCAAATGGGACATCACATCCACGATTTCATTGAGCATCAGTTTGTAAACATTGTGGGCGGCTGTTGCGGAACAACGCCCGACCATATTCGGGAATTTGCCAGGAGAGCAGCACAAATGCCTGCGCGTAAGCCTGGGTTTAAAGACTTGAACACACATCTGAGCGGCCTCGAACCGCTTACCATAAGCAAAGATGTGAACTTTGTGAATATCGGCGAACGCACCAATGTGGCAGGTTCGAAGAAGTTTGCACGCCTCATAAAAGAAGAAAAATACGATGAAGCGCTCGCCATTGCCCGCGATCAGGTGGAAGGCGGCGCACAAATCATCGACGTGAATATGGACGATGCCATGATTGATGCTGAGAAAGCCATGGTGCGGTTTCTGAACCTCCTGGCTGCTGAACCCGAGATAGCCAAACTGCCTATCATGGTCGACTCTTCAAAATGGTCGGTAATTGAGGCCGGGCTGAAGTGTATCCAGGGTAAAGCAATTGTAAACTCCATTAGTCTTAAGGAAGGCGAAGATAAATTCAAGGAAGTAGCTGAAAAGATAAGAAATTACGGCGCTGCTGTGGTTGTTATGGCTTTTGACGAAAAAGGACAGGCCGATACGTTCGAGCGTCGTATCCAAATCGCAAGTAGGGCTTACCGTATACTTACCGAGGAAGTTCATTTCCCGCCACAAGACATTATTTTCGATACCAATGTGCTTGCAATTGCAACAGGTATCGAGGAACACAACAATTATGCTATTGATTTTATTAAAACGTGCCGTTGGATAAAGGAAAATCTTCCTCAGGCCAAACTGAGTGGTGGTATAAGCAACCTTTCATTTTCGTTCAGAGGAAATGACGTGGTTCGCGAGGCCATGCATTCTGTATTCCTTTATTATGCTATTAAAGAGGGGCTCGATATGGGAATTGTGAACCCTGGCATGTTGCAGGTGTACGACGAAATACCCAAAGACCTTCTGGAGCGCGTTGAGGACGTAATCTTTAATAAACGTCCTGATGCTACGGAACGTTTAATTGAATATGCCGAAAAAGTTAAAGGTCAAGGCGAGAAAACCAGCGAAGTTGCTGAAGAAGCGTGGCGTAAAGCACCTTTGCAGGATCGGATAACGCATGCACTTGTTAAAGGCATTGATACATATATTGAAGCTGATGTTGAAGAGGCCAGGGGCGAGGTTAAATTTGCTCTGGAGATTATCGAAGGCCATTTAATGATTGGTATGGGCGTGGTTGGCGATCTGTTTGGAGAAGGGAAAATGTTTCTGCCGCAAGTGGTTAAGAGTGCACGTGTAATGAAAAAGGCCGTGGCTTACCTGCTTCCTTATATTGAAGCTGAGAAAGCAGCCAGCGGAAGCCGTTCTACTGCCGGTAAAATATTGATGGCCACCGTAAAAGGCGACGTACACGATATTGGTAAAAATATTGTTGGCGTGGTACTGGGTTGTAACAATTATGAGGTTATCGATCTGGGTGTAATGGTTCCCTGCGAAAAGATTCTACAGGTTGCCAAAGACGAAAATGTTGATATCATTGGTCTGAGTGGTCTTATTACTCCTTCGCTCGAAGAAATGGTGCATGTTGCCAGCGAAATGGAACGTTTGGGAATGAAGCAGCCCCTTCTTATCGGAGGTGCCACCACTTCCAAAATACATACAGCAGTGAAGATTTCACCTAATTACAGTAATCCGGTAGTATATGTTAAGGACGCTTCGAAGAGTGTACCTGCGGTGAGCAGCCTGCTTTCAAAAGAACAAGCGGCATTTGCTTCTGCTGTAAGTAAGGAATACCAAGATTTACGCGAATCTTATGCCAGCAAAACCGTTCAGGTTAAATACCTCACTCTGGAAGAAGCCCGTGCAAATGGACCTAAGATAGACTGGAGCGCTCAACCACCCGTATTACCTGCATTCGTAGGAGAGAAGGTTTATGCCGACTACCCTATTGCTGAAATACGTGAATATATTAGCTGGATATTCTTCTTCATTGTGTGGCAGCTGAAAGGTAAATGGCCCGATATCCTTGACGATCCGAAGCAAGGCGAGGAAGCCCGCAAGTTGCTGGCCGATGCCAATAAGTTAATTGATGAGATTATTGAAAAGAAGCTGTTCAAGGCAAACGCAGTAGTGGGTATTTACCCTGCAAATGCTGTTGGCGACGATATTGAAGTATATACCGATGAAAATCGAACAACTGTAAAAACAAGGTTTACAAACCTTCGCAACCAGACACAACGCGAGGAAGGTGCTCCAAACTTCTGTCTTTCGGACTTTGTCGCTCCAAAAGAAAGTGGTTTGAAGGATTATGTCGGTGCGTTTGCTGTAACAGTGCTTGGTGCGGACGAATTAGCCAAAACCTTTGAAAAGAAGCTCGACGACTACAATGCCATCATGGTGAAAGCCATTGCCGACCGTTTGGCAGAGGCACTCACAGAATTGCTGCACCTGAAAATCCGCAAAGAAATCTGGGGCTATGCGAAGGATGAAAATATATCGCTTGACGATCTTTTCCTGGAAAGATATAAAGGAATACGTCCGGCACATGGCTATCCTGCCTGTCCTGATCATTCTGAGAAACGTGTTCTTTTTGATTTACTGGACGCTGAAAAGAAAACAGGCATTGAATTGTCCGAAAGCTTTGCTATGATTCCCGGAGCTTCAGTAAGCGGGCTTGTATTTGCACATCCGCAAAGCAGGTATTTCTTTGTGGATAAGATTTCGGCCGATCAGGTGGCTGATTACGCGCGTCGTAAAGGCGTAACCCCCGAACAGGTTGAAAAATGGCTTGCAGCCAATTTGAATTATAAATAAAACCATAGTATTACTTGTCATTCCGGCGCAGGCCGGAATCCTTCTAAGCTTCGTAGTTGATGGATTCCGGCCTTCGCCGGAATGACAAATCGACCAGAATATCACAACAAATGAAAATAACCGACATTTTTAAAACCCAAAGCCGAACCTATTCCTTCGAGTTTTTCCCTCCCAAAGACGAGATTTCTGCTGTCGATTTCGGGATTAATGTGGGACAGTTATTAAAGCTGAATCCTTCCTTCGTATCTGTAACCTATGGCGCTGGAGGATCAAATCAGGAAAGAACTTTCGCATTAGTCGATCTGCTGCAAAACAAAATAGGGCTGAACACCATGGCGCACTATACGTGTGTTAATGCTTCCAAAGCAAAGGTTGAAGCTGATTTGACTTATCTCAAGGGCTTGGGAATCGATAATCTCATGCTTTTACGGGGCGATCCTCCTAAAGGTGAGGGTGAATTTAAAGCACATCCCGAAGGCTTTCGCTATGCCAGTGAGCTCATCGCTTTTGCAAAAAGTCGTTTCGATATTTCTGTTGGTGGAGGTTCGTATATCGAGAAACATCCTGAAGCATCTAGTTTAGAGCAAGATATGTTGAATCTGAAACATAAAGTTGAGGCTGGGGCTGATTTCCTGATTACCCAGTTGTTTTTCAATAATACGCTTTACCTCAAATTCGTTAAACTGGCGTGCAATATGGGCATTCAATGCCGCATTATTCCAGGAATAATTCCAATAACTTCGTACAACCAGATTAAACGTTTTACGCAGATGAGCGGAGCAGCTATTCCCGAAGCACTTATCGAAAAGATGAATGAATACAAGGACGATCCCGATAAAACGTATCAAATAGGGATGGATTTTGCCATTCAGCAGTGTCGCGATTTGCTGCTCATGGGAGCTCCAGGGTTGCACTTCTACACATTGAATAAATCACGCGCTACCATTGAAATTTTTGAAACATTGATGAGATAAAGGGTTCCTGTTATGAAGAAACTATTTCTGTTCTGTATTGCGGTTTTGATGCTTATTGCCTGTAACAATAACCAGGAAAATAAGCAGCGTGTTGTTTCGAATACAACGCCTATGCTCAATTTTTCGCTGGTAAATTCATACCCTCACGATATGAACGCTTTTACAGAAGGGTTCCTGTTTCACGACGGAAAACTTTTCGAAAGTACAGGAGCAACGCACGAATTACCACAAACACGTTCGCTCTTTGGGGTTGTTGATTTGAAAACCGGACAAATCGAGGTGAAAGTTGAAATTGACAGAAATAAATATTTTGGCGAAGGCATTGCATTTTTAAAAGGAAAGGTTTATCAACTTACCTATCAAACCAAAGTTGGCTTTGTGTACGATGCGGTAACTTTCAAAAAAATCAGGGAATTTCAGCTTCCGACAGCTGAGGGTTGGGGAATGACCACTGATGGAGAACATTTGATTATGAGCGATGGTACTTATAACCTCACTTACCTTGATCCTGTTTCGTTGCAGGTTGTAAAAACCTTACCTGTTACCGAAAACGGTTCGGCTGTTGTTTATGTTAATGAACTTGAATACATTAAAGGTTATATATTTGCGAATATCTGGCAAACCAATACCATAGTTAAGATTGACCCGTCGAATGGGACCGTTGTTGCCAAGCTCGATTTATCTGCCCTGGCGTACCAGGCCCAGAGCTTTCATCAAGGATCGATGGAAATGAACGGGATCGCTTATGATTCTGTTTCTAACCATTTGTTTGTAACTGGTAAAATGTGGCCTAAGATATTCGAGATCGAGATTGCACAATAAGTAGCTGTAACATGTTCCGCTTTTCGCATCTTTTTACTGACCGAGGTGAATCTCTTGTGTACTGGGTATGAAGACCTAATTCCTTAAAATGACGACATTTTTCCTCAGTAACTAAGACTTATAGGGGGAATCGCATTATTTAAACCCTTGTACTTGTGTGGTTTTGTACTTCTTTTCAAAATGAAGCACAGATTTTGGCTTCAATAGAATAGAAAAAGAAATTATACGACTACAAGATTGGCTTTTGGAGTGAATTATTTGGTGAGAGTTGGTGAGCCAATCAACTGCCCTGAAATTTTCAGGGCAGTTTTTTTTTGAATTTAAACCGATTAAATTGCAGTATTAAATTTTTAATATGCAGGTTAATACAACCAATATACAAGGAAAGTCTATTGCCGAAATCGTTTCAGAAGACATTGTAATCAGCGAAGTTCAGGATGCATTGGATCTTATGGCCGATTGTCGTTACAGTGGTAATGATGGAATTATTCTATATGAATCCCAGATTTTACCTGAATTCTTCGATTTGAAAACAGGCATAGCAGGCGAAATACTTCAGAAATTCTCGACCTACGATATGCAATTGGCTATAATCGGCGATTTTTCAAAGTACACAAGTAAAAGCCTTCGCGATTTTATTTATGAAAGCAATAAAACGGGTAGGATTAACTTTGTAGGATCGTTGGAAGAAGCCAGGGAAAAGTTAAGTTGAAGGTATTATTTAAAGCGGATACGAAAATAAAAATGCCCGTTTCTCGAAACCTGTTTTGATGTAGAACTCATGCGCTTTCTCGCGGTGAAAGGCCGAGTCGAGTTCCAGGCGTTTCATGCCCTTGGCTTTTGAGTCGGCAATGGATTCCTGCAACAGCATTCCTCCTATACCTTGCCCGCGGTATTTTTCGTCTACAACCAGCGCATACATGTAGGTGATATAGCCAGCTTGCCAAAGATTATTAACAATGGCGTAAGCACAGAAACCAACAACCTTACTTCCATCCAAAGCGCAGAGTAATTCATCGGTTGGAGATTCTATTCCACGCGTAAATACAGTATTTAAGGCTTCTTTATCCAGTTCCTTATTGGGCCATAATTGTTCAAACAACGGATATACCTGCTCAAAATCGGCTGCTTGAGCTTTCCTGATAGTTATCTTTTTGTTCATTGTAGGTAATTTATTAATTACAACCTTCGCCTTCAAAGTAAACCGAGTCGTTTCTTATCGTGTATTTACATCCCACTGAGAATGAAACAACATCAAGAACGTTGGTAATATTCGGATCGGAAAATTCTCCGGTAAAAAGGCAACGCGAGAGTCCGTTTGGAAGTACGACGGTTTGTCCGAAATAGTTCGAAATATCAGTTTTAACCTGTTCCAACGTGCTGTTCTCAAAATTTAGTTTTTTTGTAAGCCAGGCATTTCCGTTGGCGGTCTTCATTTTTTCAATCGGTGTGGATTCGCCTTTAAACAAGCCCATTTCGCCTGCTTTCAGTGTGGTGGCGTTTTTATCGTTTTGGGCATCGGAGAAAAGAACCGAGCCTTCTTCTACATAGACCTGGGTTACCGATGATGCATAGTTTTTAACATTAAAGTGTGTGCCCAAAACCTTTACCGATGTGCGTCCTGCATCAACAATAAAGGGTTTACCGAGTTTGGTA
>DATALJ010000108.1:0-80025 GCA_036261135.1 Bacteroidales bacterium | reverse complement strand
AAAAAAATAATAATGAAATGAAAAAAAATGGGAGTGAGTGAGAATTATTGCGAAGTTACTTGGAAGACAGTTGGTACAAATAAAACGGAGACAAAGAGCCGGATGATCTCCGTGCCTCAGTGCCTCCGTGTTTACTATGTGTATTATTTAAGCCTGAGATAATGCTACAGCTACAGCTACAGATGCGCCTACCATTGGGTTGTTACCCATACCGATAAGACCCATCATTTCAACGTGAGCAGGAACTGAAGAAGAACCGGCAAACTGAGCATCAGAGTGCATGCGACCCATTGTATCAGTCATACCATACGAAGCAGGACCAGCAGCCATGTTATCAGGATGTAATGTACGTCCTGTACCGCCACCAGAAGCTACAGAGAAGTATTTCTTGCCTTGTTCGATACATTCTTTCTTGTAAGTACCAGCTACAGGGTGTTGGAAGCGGGTAGGGTTGGTAGAGTTACCGGTAATCGATACGTCTACACCTTCCTTGTGGAAAATAGCAACACCTTCGCGAACATCGTCAGCACCATAGCAGTTAACCTTAGCACGGTCGCCGGTTGAGTAAGCTGTACGTTTTACTTCTTTTACTTCGCCGGTAGCATAGTCGAACTGGGTTTGAACATAAGTAAAGCCGTTTATACGAGCAATGATCTTAGCTGCGTCCTTACCTAAACCGTTAAGAATAACGCGGAGTGGTTCTTTACGTACTTTGTTTGCCGATTTAGCAATACCAATAGCACCTTCGGCAGCAGCGAATGATTCGTGACCAGCGAGGAATGCGAAACATTTGGTTTCTTCGCGAAGCAACATCGCCGCGAGGTTACCATGGCCAAGACCTACCTTACGGTCGTCGGCTACTGAGCCAGGGATACAGAAAGCCTGTAAGCCTTCGCCTAATGTTTCAGCGATTTCAGCAGCATTCTTCTGACCTTTTTTGATAGCAATAGCAGCGCCTGTAATGTAAGCCCACATTGCGTTTTCAAATGCAATAGGTTGAATGTCTTTTACAATCTTGTAAACGTCAACACCTTTGTCGTCGCAAATCTTTTTAGCTTCTTCAATTGAAGAAATTCCGTAAGAATTGAGGACTTTGTTGATTTGGTTAATACGGCGGCCGTAGCTTTCGAATAATTGTGCGTTTTGTGACATCTTCAGTTCCTCCTATTCTTTACGTGGGTCAATAACTTTTACTGCATCTTCTATACGGCCATATTTGCCAGATGCTTTCTTTAATGCTTCATTAGCATCCATACCGGTTTTGATCATATCCATCATACGGCCAAGGCTAACGAATTCGTAACCGATAATTTCGTTGTCTTTGTCGATACCGATTTTGGTGATATAACCTTCGGCCATTTCGAGGTAGCGAGGACCTTTAGCCGATGTTCCATACAATGTACCGGTAACACCACGAAGGCCTTTACCTAAGTCTTCGAGACCAGCACCAATAGGCAGACCGCCTTCAGAGAATGCAGTTTGTGTACGTCCGTAAACGATTTGCAGGAATAATTCGCGCATTGCTGTGTTGATTGCATCGCAAACCAAGTCAGTGTTCAATGCTTCGAGAATGGTTTTGTTGGGTAGAATTTCGGCAGCCATAGCAGCAGAGTGAGTCATACCGGTGCAACCGATAGTTTCTACCAATGCTTCCTGGATAATACCGTCTTTTACGTTTAATGTGAGCTTGCAAGCGCCTTGTTGTGGAGCACACCAGCCAACACCGTGGGTCAACCCCGAGATATCTTTAACTTCTTTTGCCTTTACCCAACGACCTTCTTCGGGAATTGGGGCAGGGCCATGATTCGCGCCTTGGGCAAGGCAGATCATTCCTTCAACTTCGTGTGTGAAACTCATATAATTATAATTTGGATTTGAATTATTTTCGGCGACAAATATAATACAAACCATGCTAGGATGCGAAAATAATTTGTTGGAACTTTTTAAGAAAGTGTGAATTCCATAATGAGAGTCACGAGCTAATAGCTTTGACTTGCGATGGTCTTTTGTTTAATCTATTAATTATAGTATCAATCATTTTGCGATATCTTAAATAATTATACCTTTGGCACATAGCTTCAAATAGCCGCTAGCAATTATCTTAATTTGCCTCCATGACACGTAAAACGTTTGTATCGCTTGCTCTTATTGCTGTTTTGGTTTGGAATTCATGTAATGTTTTAGCACAGAGTGCCCTCAACTATTTGGGAATTTGTTTTGGTGGCAGCAATCTTCATTTACAGGATCAGCATGCATCACCATTGATTTATAGAAGCAATGGCATTGCTCCGTCGCTTCAATTTATACACCAATCGGACGTCTATATTCACTTTGCAGAGGTGTCTTTTGCGTATAACAAGCTCAAAGCTTTGCCCGATAACTTCACCACACAGCATTACGCCGGAAGAGTCAGGTATGCGTTAATGACTAATTTATTTCGTAGCAATGAAAGGCTTCATATATACGCCGGAGGTTCCATTCAATCGTTTTTCAATCGGTCCGATTATAGCTACACGTATTTAACCATTCCCAATGTGCGGGCAATAACTTCTTGGTACTGGAGTCATTCGTTCGATCTGGCTTCGCAGGTTGAATATTCCTTTGCTTCCCGCAAATTTATAACAGCAAGGTTGTTTATTCCTTTGATCAGTAATGTTTCCCGACCGGAATATTCACCGAGTGGCGATTACAACTATACCACAAACAGCTGGGATATGAAAACGTTTGGCAAAACGGTATTCTTAACGGATAATCTTTCATTCAATGCCCATATAGCCTTTCAAACATTGCTTGCAGAGAAGTTTAATCTGCAATTGAGCTATGAATTTCAGCATGTAAAATATACGAAACCTGTTGAATTGAAAATGTATTCCAATGCCTTTAGAATTGGTTTGTTTTATTGCTTTTAAATGGAAGAAATGAGAAACACGATACTTTTTGTTTTCATGGTAATTCCGCTTCTTTTCGGGAGTTGCGACAAGATGCTGATAGGAAAAGAACCTGAGAATACGCCCAAGGGTAATTTCGATGTGCTTTGGAAAACGCTCGACGAGAACTATGCTCAGTTTGAAGTCCGTCATGCAAACTGGGATTCGTTGTATGTGGTTTATAGCAGCAAAATAAATAGCACAACTACCGACGCAGAATTGTGGAACATAGCCTCCGATCTGATTTTGAACCTTGACGATGGTCATGTGAATATATTCAACAAAGGAGCTACAAAAGTTGTAAGTGCAAGTAAACTCGTCCGCACAAGAGTGCCAGATGACTTCAGCCTTAATCTGGTGAGGTCGAAATTTATCGATAATCCAAAAACCATTGGAGAGGGCTATATTACATATGGGCTGGTACGAAATGAAAGAATGGGTTATATCCATATAGCGTCCTTTGCGGGCTCGACAGGAAGCATGAGTAATTGGGCCTTCGATATCGACAAAGCCATTGCAGCGCTCAAGAATTGTGATGCCATGATCATCGATTTACGCAATAATGGCGGGGGATTGATTGTAAACGAAAACACCATTGCTGCCGCGTTTATCGATCATCCCATAACTTACTTGTACTCTCAGCGAAAAACAGGCGCCAAGCATAATGATCTGGGGGAGAAGTTGCCTGTTTCCGTTAGTCCGCGTTCGGGAATAGTTCCCTTTACAAAGAAGATTGCTTTGCTTACCAACCGGTTTACCGGCAGTGGCGGCGAATACTTTACTCAGATTTTTAAAAATCTTCCTTATACAAAGCATATCGGCGATACAACCTTTGGTGAGTTCGGTGAAGTGACCAATATGGCGCAAATGCCCAATGGATGGACATTCCGCTACCCATGCACACTCACAACAACGCCCGATGGCAAATGTCCTGAAGGAATCGGAATTGTTCCCGATATATGGGTTGAAAACACCAAAGATGATATCGCCGCCTCAAATGACAGGGTACTGGAGAGTGCCATAGCTTATTTGAAGCAGTAATAATCAATTGTACAATCTTCAGAGAAAAAAAATGGCGTCTTTGAGTACTTATGAAAGAAGAAACAGATAGCTAGGGGATTTTAATTTTCTAAGCAGAAAATTAAAATTTCTTAACTAGGAAAATTTTCTCCGCTGCTTAGGAAATTATTTTTTCCTAAGCACAAAACGGTTTTCAACCTTTTTCTTGGTAATGCAGGATGCCAGGGATATTTATGCTTTTGTCCCCTTCTTATACAGCACTATATTTGCTTTTTCAACGGTAATCATACATCCGTACCGCAGTTTGTCAAACCAGGGAAGAATCTTTTCTGTGAATTTGTCGATTTTGTCGGCTTCATCAATAATTTCAATCACTAAGGGGAGCTTTTCGGTGAGTTCCCAGAATTTTGCCGAACGCACTATATTGCTGGAGCCAAATCCCATGGTGCCTTTTAGAACTGTTGCTCCGGCCATACCATATCGCTTAGCCGCATAAACAATGGTTTCGTACAGTGGGGTATGTTTGAAATTGTCGGTATTGCTAATGAAAATGCGTAATAGCTTCGCTTCTCCTTTTATTTCCATAACTAAAATATTTTGGTGGTTAAATTGCCCAGATAGGTGGCCATAAGACCAATAAAAACGCTCAAACTGGTATACAGCGCAAAATGGAAGAAGCTTCCGTCTTTGAGTAATGCCAGATTCTCATTGGCGAAGGTAGAGAAGGTTGTAAAGCCGCCACAGAAACCAACGGTGAGGAATATACGCCATTCATTGCTCATTATACTGCCACGTTCCGATATACCGTAAAACAAGCCAATAAGAAAGCATCCGAGTATGTTTACAACAAATGTTCCATAAGGAAAAGCAGATATCACGGTGTTTTGCACGAATCTGGAAGCCAGAAACCGCGAAATACCTCCTACAAAGCTGCCTGTGCCTATGATGAGAAGAATCTTTATCATGATGTTGTAAAAGTAAACGAAAAATTGATACAAGAAAAATATGGTCACAAATACGCCATAGTCAATGAAATGGTAATTGAGAAGAATAAACAATAAACCTGTGAAAACGTTTTAAAGATTGGAATAGCTGTTAATACTTTGGAAATGAAAAAAGTGAAAGTTGTAAAGCATATTGCATGGGTTATTCCGGTTGTTCTCTTGTTATTTGTCCTTTGTAGTGGCCCCAGCGATAAATTTATTTACCCTGAAAGGGCTTTCCCACGTTTATTCCGCGATGTTCAGTACCGCCAGGTTTTCCCCGACGATAAAACTTTCGCCGATTGTGTGCCGAAAATGGCTCCATGGCGCATTAATTTCAAATATCGGTTCTGGAACATTGCGCATAAGCCGGAAGAATTAAAAGACTTTGTGCTGGCGCACTTTGATCTTCCTGGATTATATATCGACTCAGTTCCTCACAGTACCCATATTCTTGAACATGTTAAGGATGTGTTTAATGCTCTGCTTGTACAAAGCGATAAACAGCCAGAGAATTCTTCGCTCATCCCGCTGCCCAACGATTTTGTGATTCCTGGTGGCCGTTTCCGTGAGATTTACTATTGGGATACGTATTTTACTTTGCTGGGATATAAAGCCCTGAAAAGGAATGACGTGGTTTACACGGTCACGGAAAACATGGCTTACCTCATTCATAAATTCGGATTTATGCCTAATGGCAACCGAAGCTATTATCTGTCGCGCTCGCAGCCGCCCTTCTTCTCGCTTATTGTTGAGATGAATGCCCAGGTAGCAGGAGACTCAATGTATTTGCACTTTTTACCAGCTATGGAGAAAGAATATGCCTACTGGACTGAATACACGGGCGGGAAAACACTTCATAAGCACTCGGTTATATTAGACGATACAGCATTTTTGCACCGGTATTACGACAATAATTATGAACCCAGGGTTGAAATGTTCCATGCCGACGTTCAAACGTATAATCAAAACAGGCACATCATATACAACGAGGGCGTTTTCTACCGGAATATCCGAACCGCTGCGGAGTCTGGATGGGACTTTTCGTCGCGCTGGATGGCTGACACTACCAATCTGGCAACTACTTCTACGCTTGACATTCTTCCTGTCGACTTGAATTGCTTGCTTTATCATCTCGAAAAAACGCTGAGTAAAGCTTACAATCTAAAAAAGGACAAATACAAAGCTGCAAAATATGCATTGATCGCGCAAATGCGAAAAACATTAATTAATACCTATTTCTGGGATGAAGAGGCGGGCTTTTATTTCGATTATCATTTGAAATACCATAAAACATCCGGAAGATACACACTTGCAGCGATGTTTCCTTTGTTTATGGGGCTTGCAGATTCCTCTCAAGCCGCCAAGGTTACACAAGTTGTTCGTAGCCGGTTTCTTAAGTATGGCGGGTTGGTAACCACGTTAATACGCTCAGGTCAACAGTGGGACGCACCCAACGGATGGGCTCCGCTGCAATGGATTTCTATTCAAGGGTTACGTAATTATGAATACAACGGACTTGCAGATACGGTAGAAAACAGATGGTTAACACTGAACGAATCATACTTCAGCAAAACACATAAAATGGTCGAAAAGTACAATGTAGTGGATACAACACTCTCGCCAAGCAATGGCGAATACCCTAATCAGGATGGTTTTGGGTGGACCAACGGGGTGTATCTTGATCTTAAATTAAAATACAGGCAATTAGTACATTAAAATGTTATTAAATTTTCCCGCAACATTTCAGCATGAAGTTTAAAATAATATTTTTGGCCTTTAAATACTAGAAACAATGATTACTGTAACAATTGTAATATTTGTATTGGGCTATATTGGTATAGCTTTAGAACATAACACGAAAGTAGATAAAGCAGGAATGGCACTTGTAATTGGTATCCAGTGCTGGACACTTTATTTCTTCAGTGGTCCATCAGCGGCTGAGTCAGAAGAGCTGTTAATGCATCATATGGGCGAAATTGCAACTATTCTGTTTTTTCTTATGGGCGCAATGACCATTGTTGAAGTTGTAGACTCCCACAATGGTTTCAGTGTTATTACGGATGCTATTCAAACACGCTCTAAATCTAAGCTTTTGATCATCGTAACTTCGTTTACTTTCTTTTTATCAGCCATTTTAGATAACCTGACTACGGCCATTGTGATGACATCTTTATGTCGCAAGTTACTAACGGATAAAAGTGACCGTTTATGGTTTGTTTCAATGGTTATTATTGCTGCAAATGCCGGTGGAGCTTGGTCGCCTTTGGGTGATGTTACCACAACCATGCTTTGGATTGGGGAACAGATTACAGCCTCCAAAATCGTATTAAATACTTTTTTGCCTAGCATTGTAGTTGCCGTTGTGCCTTTATTGATACTGATGGCCAGGTTTCGTGGTCAGCACATCGAAAGCGCCTCCAAACAGCAAATAAAGCATCCTGTTGAAAGTATAATCATGTTAATTACAGGCGTATTGCTGCTTGTGTTTGTTCCTGTCTTTAAAACCATTACGCACATGCCGCCTTTTATGGGTATGCTGTTGTCTTTAGGTATCATCTGGTTTGTAAGCAGCATTATTCATTTCCGAAAACATCCTGAGGAAAGGTACAAATACTCTGTAACGAATGCTCTGCATAAAATTGACAATTCAAGTATTTTGTTCTTCTTAGGTATTTTATTGGCGGTTTCGGCGCTTCAGGCCTTCAACATACTGGGAGACCTGGCTCAGTTTGCAGTAGCACATGTCAATAACCAATATCTTATCGGGGGCATACTTGGGATTCTTTCGGCTATAGTGGATAATGTACCTCTTGTTGCTGCTGCACAAGGCATGTTTAGCATGGATATGTATCCTACCGATCATAATTTCTGGCAATTTCTTGCCTTGTCTACAGGAACCGGCGGCAGTGCTATTATTATAGGTTCAGCGGCTGGCGTGGCAGTTATGGGCATTGAAAAAATTTCATTTGGCTGGTATATGAAAAACATTAGTTGGCTCGCATTTTTTGGGTTTTTGGGCGGATCAATGATGTTTATATTGCAACAATGGGCATTAGGATAAGGGAATAGAACTTTTTTGCCAGTTTTTTTTTGTTTTTTTGCAAAAAAATCACTTTTCAAAGGGAAGTATTTATATATTTGGCAAAAATGCAAAAATGTTCTTTTTCGGGCTATTTTCTACGCATCTGCCTTATATTATAATCGGTATATTTTATTCGATATACCTGATTACATTTGCATTTGTAAAACTTAATCCCGGTTTCGAAGGTTTCAATCCCAATACATGCGAGGTAAAGTCGATAAGCGTTAACGATATTAAAGTTGAGAGGGCTGCCTGCCATAGAAACGCGTTTTATACTGATTTTTTACTCATCAAACAAGAGGAAAAGGCTTTACCCATAGTACATGTAGCCGTTGTTCCCAATTACGAAATAAGAGATTTCAAGCTTGTAACGCAGTGCTTGTTTTTCAAGCTGTTTCCTAACCCACCGCCAGTCTCATTTTCCTAATCGATTTATTTAAATTTTCAAGCTCCTTTGTGAAAAGGGATGCTTTGTATTTCATTTTTACATAAATTAATCGCATGAGATATAAATATTTAACCATCATTCTCCTGTTATATAGTTATGGGCTGAGTGCTCAAACGCTCGTTCTCCGGCCCGACAGCACCCTGTCGACCCAGGTTGAACTATCCGAAATTGTAATCACCGCCTCAAAAAACGAAACCAAACTTAAGGAATTACCCGCATCTGTTTCTGTAATTCCTATGAAATCTATTACGGCCAACGAAATCACATCTTTAAGCCAGTTGGGTACTTTATCCCCCAATTTTGTAATGCCCGAATACGGATCGAAACTTACTTCGCCAGTGTATATACGTGGTATTGGTTCGCGCATCAACAATCCGTCAATTGGGTTGTATGTAGACAATGTGCCGTACTTCGAAAAATCTGCCTTCGAATTCGACTTCTTCGATCTGGAACGGATTGAAATACTACGTGGCCCACAAGGTACATTGTATGGTCGTAACAGCATGGGTGGGCTCATAAACATTGTTACCCGTTCGCCTCTGAATTATCAGGGTGCCAATTTGAGCGTATCTGCTGCTACCTATGGTTCGTATAGGCTACGTGGCGGTGGCTACATGAAATTGAACGATAAACTGGCTGTATCGCTTTCTGGCAACTATTTGCACAACGATGGCTTTTACGAAAACAAGTTTCTTAATCAGAAGGTAGATAAACTCAATTCTTTTGGTTTCAGAAATAAGATTGTTTATCAGGCTTCTGGCAAATTTACCGTCGAAAATGTAGCATCAATCGATAACAGTAAGCAGGGTGGTTATCCGTATGCCTTGTATAATGTTGAAACGCAGACTGACGGAGATGTAAGTTATAACCAGCCCAGTTCATACGACCGGTTGATGTTTTCGGATGCCTTGAATTTTAAGTATACAGCCGCTAACTGGGAGCTCACCAATACCGTTTCGTACCAGTATATTGACGATATTCAGAAGATAGACCAGGATTTTACGCCCGATTCACTGTATTTTATAAAACAACTTCAAACCCAGCAAATGGTAGCTAATGAATTGATGGTCAAGTCGCGTGGAAATAGCAGATATAGCTGGTTATTCGGTGCTTTCGGGTTTATGCAGGGCTCAGAGTCGGATGTTGACGTAAATACCTATAAGATCAAGTTGTGGTATCTGAAGACATATGATGCAGATGTGACGGGAGTTGCTTTCTTTCATCAATCCACGTTTAAGGTAACGGATAATTTATCGGTTACAGGAGGACTTCGATTCGATTACGAAACCTCGGGTTTACACTATAAATACAGGTCTACAAAGGCAAATATTGAGCTGCCCCGCACGGATACTATTTATCCGGATATGAAAGATCATATCTTTTTACCCAAACTGGCGCTAAACTATAAATTCAACCATGTTTCGGTGTACGCGTCGTATACCTGGGGTTACAAACCAGGAGGCTTCAATACAACGTTTGAGCGCCCGGAGGATTTGAAATTCAAAAACGAAAAGAGCAATAATTATGAAGTGGGTGCTAAAGCATCTCTATTCAGTTTGCTTTACGCAGATTTGGCTTTGTTTTATACTAAATTGAAAGAC
This sequence comes from Bacteroidales bacterium, assembly GCA_036261135.1. GTDB lineage: Bacteria > Bacteroidota > Bacteroidia > Bacteroidales > JAAUTT01 > JAAUTT01. The sequence goes on along the minus strand of DATALJ010000108.1, from coordinate 69,961 downwards.
CAGCAGATTTATCGCACTACGCTGAGTGGGCGGGGCGCATATTTAGAAAATGCCGGTGTTTCCGAGAACAAGGGAATTGAAGTAACTTTGAAAAGTAGCCCAGTAAGAGGTTTCGAAGCGATGGTAGCTTATGGATACACGTATTCTAAAATACTTAAATATGAAAAAGATGCGGTTACCAATTATAACAACAACTTTACACAATATATACCTCGCCACACCTTGGCAATTCAGGCCACCCAAACTTTATTGTTTAATAAATCGTCTTTTATTGATCAAATTAAGCTGAATGTATTATATAACCAAAATGGACTTTTGTATTGGGATTTGGAAAATAATCTTAATAAAAGGGCCTATAGACTTATTGAAACACCCTACCGAACACTAAGTGCAAAGGTCTCATTTATCAAAGGCAATGTTCAGTTTGATATTTGGGGCAAAAATCTCCTGAATGCCGATTATCATTCATTTTTGTTCGAAGCACTGGGGAATACCTATATTCAAAAAGGAAAGCCTATGCAATTGGGCGTAAATGTGTTGGTAAAATTTTAATAAAATAAATAATAATGAATTCAAAGAATTGGCCAAAGTTTCCTGTTTTATTTAGTCTGTACATAGCGCAGTCTATACCCATGAGCTTTTTCTCAACCGTGATTCCAGTTATTATGCGGCAGGGGAACTATTCGCTCGGCTCAATAGGTTTGCTGCAATTGGTTAAGCTGCCATGGATTATTAAATTCCTATGGGCGCCTTTGGTTGATAACCATACAGCCAATAGAAGACAGATACGCCAATGGATCGTGATTTCGGAGCTGTTCTATGCTGCTATTATCCTTGGAATTGGCTTTTTTGATCTCAAGACAGATTTTGTTCTTATTGTAACACTGATTATTGCCGCATTCATATTGTCGGCAACGCAGGATATTGCAACCGATATATTTGCCATAAAGGTGTTGAAACACAATGAACGCAGCCTTGGTAACAGTATGCAATCCGCCGGAAGTTTTGTTGGCAGCCTTTTTGGAACCGGTGTATTATTGGTTGTTTACCATTATTTCGGGTGGCAAAACCTGCTATTTGTGCTGGCTTCGTTTGTTGTTTTTGCGCTAATTCCGGTATTACTTTATAAGCCAGATTTAAACACGAGCGAGGAGCCGAAAAAAAAGGTAAAAATAAAGGATGTATTCCTATTCTTCAACAGCAAGGATACTTTCCGGCATATGCTATTGCTTATCTTTTATTATTCGGCACTTATAGGGATTCTGGCTATGCTAAAACCTTACCTGGTAGACCTTGGATATAACATTAAGCAAATTGGTTTTATGTCGGGTATAGTAGGTACTTCGGTTGCAGCTTTGTGTGCGTTGCTTGGCGGTTTTGTAGTGAAGAAGATTGGCCGCAGAGCATCATTTTACCTGTTTGCCTGCTTAAATATTGCAGTAGCGGCTTACTTTTTCTTCCTTTCGAAGCAAGTACCATCCTTAATGGGAATATATACGGGTATTTGCTTGCTGTGGGGGGCGTACGGGTTCTCTACAGTAATCATTTACACGTCGTCAATGGACAAAGTGCGCAGAAACAGTGAGGGTACAGACTTTACCATACAGATTGTTGTCTCGCATTTAAGCAGTTTGCTTGTGACCATAATTTGCAGCCGGCTTGGCGACAAGTTTGGCTATAGTGGATTGTTTGTAACCGAGATACTGTTTGGGTTAGTAACATTGGGCCTTGTATATTACAATTATCCCTTAAAATTCGCGAAAAATGAAATTGACTAAGTCTTTAATAGATAAATATAACTATCCGGTACCCCGCTATACCAGCTATCCACCTGCAAATTATTTTCACGATAAGCTGGCAGATGCTGATTATATCAGCATGGTAGAACGGTCGAATGCCGGACAACCCGCTCATATCGGGTTTTACATTCATATTCCTTTTTGTAAAAAGATTTGCTTTTACTGTGGTTGTAATGCCTGTGCCTTAAAAAAAGGCGCTGAAGTAGAGAACTACATTAAGGCGCTAAAAAAGGAAATCGAAAATGTAATACCAATGCTGGATAAAAACCGCAAGGTTTCTCAAATCCATTTTGGCGGAGGCACTCCCAATGCCATTGATGCGCATTATCTCGGAGAAATCGTAGATTTATTTGCCCGTAACTTTACTTTTATTGAAAATCCTGAAATTGCTATTGAATGCAATCCTGCATACTTAGATTTTCAATATATTGAGCATTTGGTTAAAGCTGGGTTCAACCGGTTCAGCCTGGGTATTCAGGATTTTGATACATCGGTGCTGAAAACAGTAAACCGTGAGCCTTCAGCTATTCCAGTTCCTGAACTGGTCCATTTTATCAAGCAGTTGAATAGTGCAAACACCGTAAATCTTGATTTTATTTATGGTTTGCCGGGTCAAACGGTCGAAAGCTTCTCTGAAACTATATCGCAGGCAATAGAGGTAAGGCCGGACCGCTTGGTAACTTTCTCATACGCACATGTACCCTGGCTAAAGAAGCACCAGGAAATACTGGCAAAGAAAGGTCTGCCGGGTGCAGAAGAGAAAATGGATATGTTCCTTGCATCCCGGGAAATACTTAAAGCTGCGGGTTATTTACCTGTGGGATTGGATCATTATGTGTTGCCCAATGACGAATTGAATCTGGCATTGCGTCAAAATCTGCTGCACCGTAACTTTCAGGGTTACTGTACACGGCGCACTACCGGACAGGTTTATGCTTTCGGCGTTTCGGCTATTAGTCAGCTAGAGGATGGCTTTATTCAGAATGTAAAAGAGGTGGACCTCTACATATCGCTGATGGATACCGATAAATTACCCATTGAAAAGGGATATATCCTCAGTAAAAGCGAGAAAGTAATAAAAGAGTTGATTACATCGGTTATGTGTAATAACTATCTTGATATTGATTCGTTTTGCAAGGCTCATGAAATAACAAAAGAGGCTTTTTATGTCATCACTGGCTTTAAAGTGGATAAGTTAACGCCCTTTATTGAGGATGGGCTTCTGGAATATACAGATGAAAAGATCCTGGTTTCCGAAACAGGAGAACTCTTTATAAGGAATATCGCGGCATTGTTCGATCCGGCTTACAGGCAGCAGAGTAACCTGTATTCAAAAACGGTATAAGATGGAAACTAAAACAGACATAGTCATAATTGGTGCAGGCCTTACAGGATTATCGCTTGCGTATTGGCTGCGCAAGGCAGGCAAAGAGGTAAAAGTATTAGAAAGAAGCAGCCATGTTGGAGGTGTTATTAACACAAATACAGAAAATGGCTTTACATATGAAACCGGCCCCAATACTGGTGTTATAGGTTCTCCCGAATTGGTTGCTTTATTCGATAGCCTGAAAGGTACCTTGAATGTTGAAACTCCGGGTCCCGAAGCCAAATTCCGCTGGATATGGAAAGATGGGAAATGGAACGCATTGCCATCCGGGTTACTATCGGCAATTTCAACGCCCTTATTTACAATGAAAGATAAGTTCAGAATTCTGGGCGAGCCTTTTCGCAAACCGGGCACAAACCCTGACGAAACAGTAGCGGACATGGTTATCCGTCGTATGGGTCGTAGTTTTCTTGATTACGCAGTCGATCCTTTTATCTCTGGTGTTTACGCCGGCGATCCGCACCGGTTGGTTACCCGATTTGCCCTGCCTAAGCTGTATGCGCTCGAAAATAACTACGGAAGCTTTGTAAAAGGCTCGATGAAAAAGAGAAAGTTGCCAAAAACCGCATTGGAAAAACGAGTGACGCGAGAGGTTTTTTCAGCTAGAGGAGGTTTGAAGCATTTAATTCAGGCTTTGTACACAGGAATAGGAGAGCAGCACGTTATAACAGATTGCCATGGCATAAAAGTGCATAAAGACGATAATGGCTATGTTTGTAGTTTTACAAACAAGGAGAGTTCGAATATACAGCTTCAATCCCAATATGTAGTGAGTACCGTTCCCGGTAATTGTTTGCCTGGAATGTTCTCCTTTTTAGATGATAAGGATTTGCAGCCGATTACCAATTTGAATTACGCGAAAGTCGTTCAGGTAGCGGTTGGTTATAAAACATGGACAGGCAAACCCCTGAATGCATTTGGTGGTCTGGTTCCTTCATTGGAGAAAAGAAACTGCCTGGGTATTCTTTTTCCGTCGTCGCTTTTCGAAAACCGTGCACCTGAGGGCGGAGCGTTGCTTTCTATGTTTTTGGGAGGCATTAAAAAGCCTGAAATTATTACCAAATCGAATGAAGAAATTACGCAAATAGTTCTTAATGAATTAAAAGAGACTTTGCAATGCGAGCAAAAGCCCGATTTGATTAAGATATTCCGGCACGAAAACGCTATTCCACAATACGAACTAAGCAGCGGACAACGTTTTCAGGCTATCGAAGATATTCAGAGCCGGTTTCCAGGTCTTATACTGGCTGGGAATATCCGCAATGGCATTGGTATGTCCGACAGGGTTAAACAGGCCGTACAAATAGCAGATAGCTTGATTAATATGAATTGGGGTTGAAATCAGGTCTTACTTATATTGATACATGGTACGTCGGTTTCCCCCTTGGCGAAGGGGGGCAGGGGGATTGATTTTGTTGGACAACAATATCTATTTATCTCTTATTTTTTTTGGTAAAATAGATATTGAACTTAGTTGATTATAATGCTTCAATCCCCCCGGCCCCCTTCGCCAAGGAGGACTGAGCTTCGTAGTAAACGATATGGTGTTGATTCAGAACTAAATAACCCTACCTTCTTTATTGTATAAAAGCGGTGGTATTAAATATATAAATATTAAAAGGGATGAAAAAAGCGCTATTGCTTGTAAATGTCGGAACGCCAGAAAAGCCTGAACCCAAGGCTGTTCGGAAGTTCCTTACTGCTTTTTTGAACGATAAGCGAGTAATTGATATTCCTTGGCTTTTCCGGAAAATACTAGTAAACCTGATAATTATCCCGTTCCGGGTAATGAAGTCGACAGCGCTCTATAAAAAGCTCTGGACACCCGAAGGATCTCCTCTTCTGTTGCATTTATTAAGCCTTAAGGATAAGCTGAGCCAACTACTTGCAGGAAAATACGATGTTTACGCCTGCATGAGGTACGGAGAGCCTTCATTAAAGGAGGGATTGGCGCAATTAAAGAAGCGAAATACTGATGAAATTATTGTATTGCCCTTGTTCCCTCAGTATGCATCCTCTACAACAGGCTCTGTAACCGAGAAAGTTTTTGAAATAGTAAAGAAATGGGAAGCTATTCCTGACATACGGGTGATTGATCGTTTTTACAGCCATCCTGCTTTTATCAGTGCTTTTTCCTCGCAAATTGGAAAGTATAATCCGCAATGGTTTGATCATATTATTTTCTCGTATCATGGATTGCCCTTGAGCCAGATACGTAAGATACATCCGGAGAACAATTGCAACGGTTGTTCATGTGAACAGTCTATGCCTGAATGTGGCACATGGTGCTACAAAGCAAATTGCTACGAAACTACAAGGCTCTTGGTGAAAACGTTGAACATTCCTGATCATAAATTTTCAGTTGCATTTCAGTCACGCCTGACGCGTAACTGGCTTAGTCCGTTTACGGACGAGCTTATTAAAGAGCAGGCTTCAAAAGGAAACGCCAATATCCTCGTTGTAGCTCCATCGTTTGTTGCCGATTGCCTCGAAACCATTGTAGAAATTGAAATGGATTATAAGCAACTGTTTATAGAGCACGGCGGGCGCAATTTAACACTGGTTAAAAGCCTGAATGATTCGGATGAATGGGCTTCGGCTATAGTTGATATTATTACAACACAGGTTTAGCACGTCTATTTAGGGCTTGTTAAACCTTGTAACAAATCGTTCCTTGGAAAACAGGCGGGCCGTATTTATTAATGCAAGGTGAGAGTAGGCTTGCGGAAAATTTCCTAACAACCTTCCCGACATAAAGTCAATATCTTCGCTGAAAAGCCCCAAGTGATTCCCGAAAGTGAGCAAATGATCGAAGATTTCCTTGGCTTCTTCCACTTCTCCTATCTGGTGTAAGGCCTGAATAAGCCAGAATGTACATATGGTGAATGATGACGATGGTTTCCCAAAATCGTCCACATTAACATAGCGATACATCAATCCATTATAGAATAAGGCATCTTTAACCGCTTTAACCGTCTTATGAAACTTCTCATCGGTCGATTCAATGAAACCATACTCGGCCATTAATAGCAGCGATGCATCCAAATCGAGGCTGCCATAAGTCTGTGTAAAGGTTTGGAGTGAGTCGTTCCAGCCATTCGTTAGAATGTCTTTCTTTATATCGTCGGCAACATCCTGCCAGGTGTCCAGGTAGTAGGTTTTATGGAGTATTCGGGCAATCTTTGCAGCCCGGTCCATGGCTACCCAACTCATTATCTTCGAAAACACAAAGTGGCGTTCGGTTTTACGTATTTCCCATATTCCTTTGTCAGGTTGCTCCCAGTGGGTGGAAACAGTCCGCGCTATATTACGCACTATTTCCCACATATCTTCAATTTCATCCAACGTTCCCGGAAAATAAGCGTAATACTGATGAATAACATTCATCAAATAGCCAAATACATCGTTTTGGCGTTGATAGTATGCTGCATTCCCAATTCTTACAGGTTGCGAATTCTCATAACCCGACAAATGGGTCAGTAATACTTCGGTTAAATCGCGTTCTCCTCGTATACCATACATAATCTGGAAGGTATCCTGTTTGGTCTTTAAAATACCTTTGATATAACTCAGAAAACTTTCTGCGGACTTTTTATGACCCATATGCACCAAGGTATCTATGGACATAGATGCATCGCGAAGCCAGCAAAAACGATAATCCCAGTTTCGCACTTCGCCAATCGTCTCAGGAATGCTGGTTGTGAGGGCTGCCAATATTGCTCCGGATGGCTCGTACGACATCACTTTCAAAATAAGCAAACTACGGATGATTTCTTCGGTGTACTGTTCAAACTTTTTGGAGCGGTTGGTCCAGTTGAGCCAGTAAACTTTGGTTCGCTGGTACTCAAGATATACGCGGTATATATCTATGTCGATAAGCTTTTGGTTATATGAAAGCAGCACAAACTGATGTTCGGTAAGCGTAATCTCTTTTGATTCCAGTATTTCATCGAATGCGAAGCTTGTATACAAGTAAAGACAATCGGTTGGGTTTTGTACTGAATAAGTGCGCACGTGATCGTCCTGCACTACATGCGAAACCTCGTCTCTAGCATAGTTCAGCATAGGTTTGTACGAAATCCTGAACTTTGGACAGCCTGAAATAAGCCTGATATAACGGTATAATTCAGCGGGAATAAAGTAGGTTGCTTCGTCTGTCTTATAGCGAGGCATAAAGTCGATAATCTCAAAAGCCCCTTGTGGTGAATGAAATTGCGTGCACAAAATATTGGTGCGAAGCATGTATTTTTGCTTAATTGTGTACGTATCGTCCACTTCAAAGCTAAAGCTGCCGCCTTTTTCCTTATCCAGTATTTTAGCAAATACCGATGGTGAGTCAAAATCGGGCATACATAACCAATCAATACTACCTTTGTCCGATATAAGCGCTGCACTTCTGCAGTTGCCTACTACTCCATAATTCAGATTGTCCATATTCCAGCGAATACTAAGTTTGTAACCGTGCTTACTTTCAGTTTAATCATTTACTAAGATACTAATGAAAACGGTTAGTTACAAAAGTTGTAAAGAGTACAAAAAACCGGGAATTTTGTTTGATTCTATTCGGTATTTAATGAAAAATAAAGCTGTTTGACGTTATGAATTAGTTGAATTCTCCTTAAATGCAGGCTCTTTACTCGTGGAGGAAAGCATCGTTCCTACAGTCATCATAATAATAGAGATGAAAATGGTTTGGGTAACAACTCCTTCGTTGATAAAAGGCAGTTTATAGTGCGCAGGGATGCTTAAAAACAGAAGAATGGTAATAAGACCTCGTGGAGCAAAGTAAAGGAGCGGAACCAACGATTTTTTGATGATGAACCGGAAGAAAAGGCCTCGTAATAAAAGGATAAGCAGGTATATAGATGCCGAAATGGCAAGGCTCTGAAGGTTTAGTAGCTCCTCAACCGGCGTATAGAAGCCAAATATAAGGAAGAAAAAAGACCGGACCAGAAAGGTAAGTTCGCCTGTAATTTGTTTGAAGGAAGACAGATTCGTATTAAACTCATTAAAATTGATGCTTCTGGTTATAATAAGGTTCCGGAAAAGGTGATTGTTGTTCAGAATTAGTCCGAAAATCAGGACAACAATAAGCGAAGGCCAATGAATCATTTTGGCAACTATGAACACCAGAATCACTGCTGTTAAGATAATAATATACTTTACATGATGGTTGATTTTATGGAGCATGTAAGCTAACCCTGCACTGATGATCACTGAAATTATAATACTTACCACAATCTGAAGTAAAAAAAACATCAATCCACCTCCAATAGAGTACTGATTATATAACACAAAGTCAAACAACAAAATGCCAATGATATCCGAAACAGAGCTTTCGTAAATTACAAATTCTCTGTCGCTGGTTTCAAGGTTTAATGCCGATGGAATAGCTACTGCACTGCTTATAATACCAATTGGAATGGCATTGATCAGCGTTGTTTTTAAAGGAACGCCCAGGAAGTAGTAGAGAATAGTGGCGACAACTGTTACAAAAATCAGAAACAGGAAAAACGCAGATGCAAAGGATGTTTTGAGTAATTGTTTTTTGTGTGTACTTATGGTTAAATCCAAACTGCCTTCCAAAACAATCAAAATAAGCCCCAGCGTGCCCATGATTGGGAGAAGAATAGAAAAATCGGGCATTCGAAAGCCATAGAAAGTGGCGAGGTGCCTGAGTGTTAGTCCTAAAGCCATTAATAAAATAACGCCCGGTATTTTGGTGAATTTGGTGGTGATTTCGAAAAGATAGGCGATTAATACTATAAAGCAGAGAATTATTATAATGTAATAGGTCACGTTAAAGTCTTTTAGTATTTAGAACATAAAGATAACAATCCGATTCGTCAATTGGTATCAACGAATCGGATTATTGTTGCTTCAAAATACATAAATTCTTGTTTCGGTTAGCAGGCCATTTCTCCGGCATTCTTTTTAGCGGATAACAGATTGTAGGCTCCTTTTATTACTACCTTTTTGCCATTTGCGTCAAATCCTTCGGGCAGAATAATTTCGGTGTATCCGTTATCGGTAATCCCTTTATGCACCTCAATCATGCGGTATTCAGTAAATGGCTTTCCATCTTCCTCCTTGTTTTTATCGAATACGAAAATGTATTCCTTGTCATCGAAGCTAACAATAGCCTCACTCGGAAGGGCAGTTACCTTATTGCCTGAAGTCTCTATAACAGCGTTCACGTACATTCCAGGTAATATATTTTTGCAGGTTCCTACAACATTTGCATAAACTTTATAGGTTTTGTCAGCGTCAATCGATTTGCCTGTCTGGTAAATCGAGGCCTCGTGTTGTTCAGTTTCATTGTTTATGAAGAATCGGATTTTCTGACCTTTCGAAACCTTCTCTGCATCTTTTTCGAATAAGGTTAGCTCCAGCGAAAGCTTGTCGCTGTTCACAATTTCGAATAGCACATCGGATGTTGCAACGTATTTGCCGATATTCACATTGATGGATTTTATATACCCAGTGATGGGCGAAATTAGCGCTACGGAACTGCTGATATTATCCTCGGTAAGCGATGCAGCGTTTATTCCGATAAGAGCGAGTTTTTGTTTTAAAGCATTTGACTGGGCTTTAAGTGTTTTGTAATCGGAGGCAACCTGTTGCATGTTCTTCTGCGAGTATACTTCATCGAGGTAGAGCTCGCTATGCCGCTTGTATTCAGCTTCGGCGTATTCGTACTTGTTTTTGGTTTCGAGATAGCTTTGCTGTAATTCAATAAAATCCGGACTTTCGAGAATAGCTAAGGTTTGCCCTTTCGTTACTGCGTTTCCGGGAAGCAGCGATGTGCTTTTTATAAATCCGTTCATTGGCATGCAAACTGTAGCAAGGTTTTGAGGCGAAACACTAACAATGCCGTTTACTTTTAGTAATCCTTTCAGTGAAATTAACTCTACTGATCCCATCTCAATTTGCGCAAGCTTAATCTGATCTTCTCTAAGCTCCACAATATCTTCAGGGAGTACTTCTTCTTCCATTTCCTGTACATTCACCTTTTTGTCGCTATTGCAGGCTGCAGTCAGCAATAATGCTGATATTATCATTACAAGGAATGTTCTATATTTAAATTTAGTCATGTTTTAATAAATTTTGCCGTTAATAAATTCAATATTGATGAGGGTTTGGTTGTATGCGTTCAGCGTTTCGAGGTAATTCTGTCTGATATCCAAGGCTCTGCCAAAACTCAGGATATAGTCGGAATAATCGATAGCGCCTGCTTTGTACATACGTGTTATCTGCTCAATAATCAGGTTGGCTTCAGGAAGTGCCTGATTTTCGAAATATGCAAGGCTGCTGTTATACTTGGAATATTCATTAAGTAATTCACGGTAATTTCCTGAAAGCTCCATTGCATAATATTTTGCATTGGTTTGAGCTACCTGCTCCTTAATCCGGGCTGCTTTAGAACGCGATGTGTACGAACGAAACCACAACGGAATGCCTATACCAGCCTGGATGCCTGTAAATCGATCACCAGTATTGAATGTACGGGGTATGCTATTTACTTCCTGTGTGCCTTGCATGGTTTGGCTGAAATATCCGATGGTGAGGTCCGGCATCATTTGGCTGCGTTCTATCTTTTTCTCGAAATGCGCAATGGCCGTTTGTTGCTCCATATACGCCAATGATGGGTTTGAAGCTAAGGCTACGGTATCATGAGGTTCATGCACGCCTGCATGTCGTAATACCGTGTCGATTATGGATAGAGGAGCATCTGTATTTAAAGCCAGCTGCAGCTTTTGTTTGTATGTGGTAATATCTGATATTACCTGCTGTAATTGGTTTTTAACTTCCATGCTTTGCGAACGAGCTGTGATTACCTCCAATTTATTACTTTCTCCCAGCTCCGACTTAAGTTTAGCGGCCCTGAGGAGGCCATCGTACATGCTATCCTGCCACGAATATAAGTGTTGTTTGGAATATAAATAAGCTAACTGCCAGTATATCTGCTTTACCTGCGTAGCAATATCGAGCTGTTTTGCTTTGAGTTCCCATTCACTGCTTTTAATGTTGGCTTTTGCCCGTTTATTCTGGTTTATATACACCGATGGGAAAGCAAAGGTCTGCGAAATGGTAAAGCTGTTATCCTTTGTGTACGAATTGATTTGCCCGTATTCCGCTTCAATTGAGGTTTTGGGAATGTCCCATGAGGCTCCTTTCAACGCCTTTTGTGCATCTACAGCATAGGATGCCGAGCGTACCGCTAAATTGCTGTCCAAGGCCATTTGTATGGCCTGGGTAAGGTCAATTTTCCTGGTTTCCTGTGCATTTAATGTGTTGGAGTATAACGTTAACGTTGAAATGATACCAACAATTGACAATGATCTTAAATTTTTCCGCATAAATGAAAGTCGCAAATGATGTGTGGAAAAGAAAATGTAAAATATGGGCAAAACAACAAGCGTAAGGAATGTAGAGGAGATGAGCCCTCCAATAACTACGGTTGCCAACGGTTTTTGCACTTCGGCTCCCGCCGATGTAGATAAAGCCATGGGTAGAAACCCTAACGATGCAACGCCTGCGGTCATAATTACAGGTCGAAGGCGGGTTTTAAGTCCTTTAAGTACGCGCTCTGTGATGTCGGCAACTCCTTCTTTTTCTAAACGGTTGAATTCAGATATAAGTACGATACCATTGAGTACGGCAACCCCGAATAATGCTATGAAACCGACACCGGCAGATATTGAAAAGTTCATATCTCTCATCCATAAGGCGAATACACCACCTATAGCCGACATCGGAACTGCGGTATAAATTAGCAAGGTTTGTTTTACCGAATGAAATGTGAAGAACAACAGAACAAAGATGAGCAATAACGCAACCGGCACAGCAATGGCGAGACGATTTTTCGCAGCTTCAAGGTTTTGGAATTGTCCGCCGTAGGTAACATAATAACCCGTTGGAAGATTAATGCGTGTATCAATAAGGCTGCTTACTTCCTTTATAACGCTTTGCATGTCGCGGTTTCGTACGTTGAACCCAACGGTAATACGGCGTTTGGTATCTTCGCGCGACACCTGGGCAGGACCCGACTTAATTTCGATAGAAGCGATCTGCTCAAATGGCACCTGCACGCTGTTAGGCGCTGAAACGGTGAGATTTTTAATGTCTTCCAGGTTTTGGCGGTAATCTTTATCAAGCCGCACCAAAAGGGCAAAGCGTTTCTCTTCCTCAAAAACTACACCTGCCTGGCTTCCGGCAAAGGCGGCACGTAATACCCGGTTTACATCATCAATAGATAAGCCATACTGCGCCAGCTTTTCGCGGTTATAATCGATCTGAACCTGAGCCAGACCGGTTACTTTTTCCACATTAATGTCCTCTACACCTTCAATGTTAAGTATCAATTTTTCAACTTCTGCGGCTTTTTCGGCCAGCGTATTGAGGTCGTCGCCATAAATTTTAACTGCAATATCCTGTTTCGATCCCGAAAGTAGTTCATTGAAGCGCATTTGTATGGGTTGCTGGAACTCAAACTTAACGCCAGCAAGCACCAGGAGTTTTTCTTCCATCTTTTCTACAAGTTCCTCGCGGGTTTTAGCCGATGTCCATTCACGCTTATCCTTGAGCGTAATAATGTAATCGCCAGTCTCCATTGGGGTGGGGTCGGTAGGTATTTCGCTGGCGCCGATTTTACAAACTGCATGTTCTATTTCCGGGAAATTATCGAGCAGTATCTTATTGGCCTTTTCTATGGTTTCGATGGTGTAAGAAAGAGAACCACCCTGCAGTGTCATAACGCCCGCTGCCAGGTCGCCCTCTTCGAGTTGCGGTATGAATTCGCCGCCCAACCTGCTAAATGTAAATAAGCTGAGGATGAATAATACTATTACAGAAACAGATACAAGCAACTTTCTGCGAAGAGCAAATAAAATAAGAGGATTGAAGGCCTTGTGCAGCCCATCCATCAGCTTATCCGAGAAGTTTCTTTTATGCTCCGTGCTTTTGCTCAGGAATAATGCAGAAGCCATGGGTACATAGGTAAGTGAAAGGATAGCTGCTCCTATCAATGCAAAAACAACAACCTGCGCCATAGGCCTGAACATCTTACCTTCGATACCTACCAGGGCCATAATGGGCAGATATACAATAAGAATGATTATTTGTCCGAAGGTTGCAGAACTCATCATGCGCCGGGCCGATTCAAATACATTCTCATCCATTTGTTGCTGAGTGAGCCTTATAACGCCGGGATGGTGGTGCTTGCTCATAAATATGCGGTGAACAACACTTTCCACAATGATGACCGCTCCGTCCACTATCAACCCAAAGTCGATTGCTCCTAAACTCATCAGGTTACCTGAAACACCGAAGATGTGCATCATGGATATGGCAAATAGCATGGAAAGTGGAATAACCGATGCTACCACTAACCCGGCCCTAAAGTTTCCAAGCATTAATACCAATATGAAAATGACAATTAAAGCACCTTCTATTAAGTTGCGTGTAACTGTACCAATGGAACGGTCAACCAGGTCTGACCGGTTGAGGAATGGTTCTATGATAACCCCCTCTGGAAGCGATTTCTGGATGGACTCTATTCTTTTTTCAACGTTTTTTATTACTTCGTGGGCGTTGGCGCCTTTCAGCATCATTACAACACCGCCTACAGCTTCGGTGGTATCAATAACCAGTGCTCCATATCTTGTAGCATTGCCGAATTGAACGGTTGCAACATCGCGTATTAAAACAGGAAGGCCAGAGGCATTGGATTTTACCACTATTTTCTCAATGTCTCCGAGATTCTTCACCAGGCCGATGCCTCGAATGAAATAGGCAGTGGGCTTCTTGTCGATATAGGCACTACCTGTATTTTCATTATTTTTTTCGAGGGCTTCGAAAATATCATTTAGTGTAAGGTCCATCCCTCTCAGTCTTTCGGGGTTAACGGCTACTTCGTACTGTTTTACATAGCCTCCATAACTATTAATATCAGCTATGCCTGGTGTACCTAACATTTCACGGCGAACTATCCAGTCCTGAAAGGTGCGCAGGTCCATTGCCGAGTATTTCTCTTCAAATCCCTTTTTTACCGCCAGCCGGTATTGATAAATTTCACCCAAACCAGTAGAAACGGGAGCTAGCTCTATTCTAGCGAGGCCTTCGGGAATTGCTTCTTCGGCTTCTTTCAGGCGTTCACTAAGCTGTTGCCTCGCCCAGTATACATCTACACCATCTTTAAAAACTACCGTTACAACCGACAATCCAAGCCGCGAGATGGACCGAAGCTCAATAATATCGGGGATATTTGCTACAGCCACTTCAATTGGAGCAGTTATAAAGCTTTCTATTTCTTGTGTTGCCAGCGAGGGAGCCAGCGAAATAACCTGTATCTGGTTGTTGGTAATATCCGGTATGGCATCAATAGGCAGTCGCGTAAGCGAATAAGTCCCCCAGCTAATTAAAGCCACAACAAACAAGCCAACAATAAATTTATTCTTTATCGAAAAATGAATAATACGTTCAATCATGTGTTTTTGAATTATAAATAAGGAGTAATGAATAGGCATAGAAAAGGTGAATGTCCTGCAATGCAGAATAACACACAAAAACTACATGTTAATCGACGAAGATTACATGCAATCTCAATTCCGTAATTCAAACAGATTTCTTAAGCGGTTTTTGGGGGCTGCCAGATGGCAATATGCGTGATTGAAAGGTACGATGGGGAATATCCCGAAAGGAGTTTCTGAACAAAAGGAAAACAGTCAAATTGAACCGTATAATCCATAAAAACAACTGGTGTAGCGCAGCACTGGCAAGAGCAGAAGGGCGAACAATGGTCGTCACCAGGCATATGGTGGTTGTCTGACGATGTACTATGCTCTGTTGCATGGCCAATACGATCCTTTACGACATCAACGCATGGCATTGCTGTTAGGAATAAGGTGTAAACGGATAATATGGCTACTATTATTTTCATGATCTATATCGGATCAAAAGTAATATTTTTTTTGATTGAAAGAATGGAGGTTTATTGAGTATATCTTCTTGGCCTTGTTTAAATAAATACTGCCTATAACCACTTGTTTATTAATAAACAGTTGTGTATATTTAAAACATACATTCCCCTTTTATTTTCAATTTGAAATGAGCAGAGCTAAAGCCTTTTTCAAAAACACATGGCAGAAATATATCTATCTGTTCATTGTGGTATTAAGTTTTTTGCTGATTCTGGGTGGTTATTATTACTATAAGGAGGAAGCCTACCGGATTAGAAAGGAAAAATACCTTTATCTTAAAACGATCACCGATTTTAAAATTGATCAGATATTGGAATGGAAGAAAGAGCGGTTGGCCGACGCTGTGCACTTTTCTTCAAGCCCTTTGTATGTTGATGCGCTTGAAAAACTAATAAAAACCAGGGACAAAAAGCTTGAAGTTGAAATAATCCGAAGGAATAAATTAATTAAAGAACTGCGTGGTTTCGAATCAGTTTTTATTGCAACGCCCGATAAATTGTATTTGGGATCAACAGATTCAATCCAACCCAATGCAGACAGCATTTTGTCAAAATATATTGATTCTGTATTTATTAAACGGACGATTTGTTTTTCTGATTTCTACATTAATCCTGCAACCCACAACATTCATTTGCCAATTATTTCTCCTATTATTAACAGAAATGATAAGGTGGTTGCTGCGCTTGTATTTTTGGTAGATCCGGCGAATTATTTTTATCCTTTGGTTAATGATTTACCTATTCCAAGCAAGTCATCAGAAGTAGCAATATTACGGCGTAACGGAGATAGTGTGCTATTTGTCAACGAAATGCGAAACAAGTCAAATACTGCTTTTTCACTTGCTGTTTCTGTTAAAAAACTGTCATCTCCGGCAGTGCAGGCTATTCTTGGAAGGGAAGGACAATTCGAAGGCATTGATTACCGTAATGTGGAGGTACTTAGTGATGTAAGGCACATAGAAGGAACCAATTGGTTTATTGTAACTAAAGTAGATAAGGCTGAGATTTTTTCGGAATTACGTTTTCGTGCAGGGGTAACTGTGCTGGTTGTAGCTTTTCTTATTTTGTTATCGATAGCAGGCATCGGTATTTTACTCGTATTGCAGCAGCGCAAAAATGAGCGCGCCGTGTTAAACCAGATTGAGCAGGGTTCCGCCCGGTTAAAACGTGCCGAATTTATCTCAAAAACAGGTAATTGGGAGATGCATCTTAACGATGGACTAATTTATGCCTCTTTAGGCGCCCAGCAAATATACGGGATGGAAGGCGAATGCTGGCCTGCAAGTAAGATTCAGGAATTGACATTGCCTGAATACCGTTCAATGATTGATTTAGCTATACTTGCGCTTGTTAAGAACGGTGAACCGTACGATGTTGAATTTAAGATTAAGAAACCAAATACCGAAGAAATCCTTTGGATACGATCGGTTGCAGCATACGATGACGCTAATCACGTTGTTTTTGGAACCATTCAGGATATTACCGAATTCAGGAAACAGGAAAATCTGCTTCACGAGAAAGATATTGTTTTTCAGTCCCTGATGGAATTCAGCCCGGTTTATATTTTCTTCAAAGACCATGATATCAAAGCCATTCATCTGAGCCGCAATTATGAAAAGATGATAGGTCTTCCGCTTTCTGAAATACTTGGGAAAACCATGTTTGACCTGTTTCCGTCCGATTTGGCAAAGAATATGGTCGAAGATGATAAACGGATTTTAACAGAAGGCCAACTGGTGGAGGTTGACGAAGAATTTAATGGCAGGTATTTCACAACCATTAAGTTCCCCATAGAGATTGAAGGTATGAAGCCTATGCTGGCCGGATTTACACTGGATATTACCGATCGAAAAAAGGCCGAGCAATCATTGATGTTGGCTTTGGAGCGTGCTGAGAAATCAGATAAGCTCAAAGATGCGTTCCTTCAGAATATGTCGCACGAAATTCGCACTCCACTTAATGCCATTGTTGGTTTTTCTGAATTGTTGACTGATGCAGGCATTACACCTGAAAAGTTACAGAATTATTCATCCATTATAATAAATAGCAGTAACCAGTTGCTCTCTATTGTAAACGATATATTAACGGTGGCCCGCATCCAAACTGGCCAGGAGGTTGCGAATTACACTGTAGTTAATGTTAATAAGTTGTGTGATAGTTTGCAGTATATTTTTAATTCGAAAGCTACCGAAAAAAGGCTTTTACTTTCGGTTTCACATCCATTAAGTAATGAAAATGCTGAAATTTTCACCGATACAACCAAGCTAAACCAGATATTGTCTAATCTTATCAGTAATTCATTAAGGTTTACACATAGTGGAACTATTGATTTTGGCTACGTTCGTAAAGGTGAATTCCTCGAGTTTTATGTTAAAGATACCGGAATAGGTATTAAGCCTGAGCATCAGGAGTTTATTTTTGAGCGCTTTGCGCAGGCCGATGTCTCTATAAACAAAAAGTATGGAGGAACAGGGCTTGGTTTGTCAATCTGCAAGGCCTACGTACAGTTATTGGGGGGTAAAATATGGGTGGAATCAACATTTGGTCAAGGTGCAGAGTTCTTATTTACGATACCTTATAAAGAGGTTATTTCTACGGAAAATCAAGAATCGAGAGATGTGCAAAAAACGGTTGAGCGGCACAGAACTATTTTAATCGCCGAGGATGAAGATTATAATTATCAGTTAATCGCAGAGATTCTTTCGGGTAAGAATATTACATTACTGTATGCCAGAAATGGATTCGAAGCGGTAGAAATATGCAAGAGAAGCGCCAGAATTGATCTCGTTTTGATGGATATAAAAATGCCTGAAATGGACGGACAAACGGCAATGCGCATCATCAAAGGGCTTCGACCCAATCTGCCCATAATTGCTCAAACGGCCTATGTGCTATCCGACGAAAAAGAACATTTGATGAAGAGCGGTTTTGTCGACTATATAACAAAACCCATCAAGAGAGAAGAACTTCTCGCTAAGATTAATAAATACTGAGTAAAATGAAGGTTTGTGTAAAGATGGTTGTCATTCCGGCAAAGACTAGTCGCAAGTGAATGGTTCGGCCTTCGCCGGAATGACAATTAATCAGGCGTTATCGCTGTCCCGGATCTGAACACGGCGTATTTTACCGCTGATCGTCTTTGGTAATTCGTTCACAAATTCAACAATACGGGGATATTTGTACGGAGCCGTAACTTTTTTAACATGCTCCTGTAATTCTTTTGCCAAAACATCGCTGGCACTGTAATTCTTGGTGAGTACGATGGTTGCTTTCACAACCTGCCCACGATCGGGGTCGGGCACGGCAGTAATCGCACATTCCAATACAGCAGGGTGTTCAAGTAATGCACTTTCTACTTCGAAAGGTCCAATACGGTATCCGGAACTTTTAATCACATCGTCGGCTCTTCCTACAAACCAGAAGTAACCATCCTCGTCGCGCCAAGCCATATCGCCGGTGTAATAAACACCATCATGCCAAACCTTATGGGTAAGCTGTTCGTCGCGATAATAGCCATCGAACATGCCTACAGGTTGTTTTCTCGAGGTATGAATTACAATCTGGCCTTCGTCGCCTACTTCGCATGTATTGCCGTTTTCGTCAACGAGGTCTACTTCATATCCTGGCGAAGGCATGCCCATTGAGCCAGGTTTAGGCTCCATCCAGGGGTAGGTACCCATTACAACTGTTAGTTCGGTTTGTCCGTAGCCCTCCATAAGCTTAATGCCTGTAATATCGAGGAACTGCTTGTATACCTCGGGGTTCAGTGGTTCGCCGGCAACTACACAGTATTTAAGATGCTTCAGGTTATATTTGGTAAGGTCTTCTTTAATAAGGAAACGATAAATGGTAGGAGGGGCGCAGAATGTAGTAACCTTGTAGCGTTCAATAACCTCCATCAGGTTTTTGGGTATGAATTTATCGAAATCGTAGGTCATAACTGCACTACCTGAAAGCCATTGTCCGTATAATTTACCCCAGGCCGATTTTGCCCATCCTGTATCGGCAACGGTAAAGTGCAACCCATTATCTTCTACATTCTGCCAATAACGGGCAGTAATGATGTGACCCAGCGGGTAGGTGAAATTGTGGCTTACCATTTTAGGCATACCGGTGGTTCCAGATGTGAAATACAGCAACATGGTATCCGTATTGCATGTTGCTTCGTTACCTGTTGGGCGAACAAACTCGGCCGGACTTTTTTCCATCCCTGTATTGAAATTGAGCCACCCTTCGCGGCTTTCGCCAATGAGTGCTTTGCGAATGAGCGATGGCGATTCTGGTTCAGAGGCCTCAACGTGTGTAATTACTTCCTCCTCGGGAACACAAACGATCATCTTTATGTCGGCCGCGTTGTTCCTGTAAACAATGTCTTTTTTACATAAAAGATGTGTTGCGGGTATAGTTACAGCGCCAATTTTATTTAAAGCAAGCGTGCAAAACCAGAATTCGTAACGTCTTTTAAGAATCAGCATTACCGGATCGCCTTTTTTAATGCCAATTGTTTTAAAGAAGTTGGCAGCTTTATCGCTGAAATACTTCATTTGCTCGAAGGTAAACACTGCTTCTTCGCCTTTATCGTCGCACCAAACCATGGCGATTTTTTCGGGCGTTGTAGCAGCTATTTCGTCAACCACATCGTACGCGAAATTGAAGTTTTCAGGGATGTTTAGGTGAAAGTTGTCAACAAAGTCTTCGTAAGAATTGAAATTTACCTGCGAAAGGTATTTGTTAAGGATGCTCATTGTATTAATTATTTAGTCGTAAGTTTCCAGTCGTAAGCTGAAAACTTAAGTTTATAGGTGTTTATGATTTTGTAATATTTATAGAATGATAGCGAGGAATTTAACCGTTGCGTTGTTTAACGCTTTCATGGCATGTTTGTGCCCCGAATCGAAATATATCGAGTCGCCTTCATTAAGCACTACCTCGTGGGTGTCAATAAAAAGCTTCATTGACCCTTCAATTATATAATTGTATTCATGACCCCGGTGGGAGTTGAATTCCACAGGCGTATTTTCTGCCGATGGCTCTACGGTTACCATGAATGGCTCAGCCTTTTTATCGACAAAGTTAAAGGCAAGGTTTTCGTACTTGTATTGTTTGCGGCGCTCTACTTTTATGCCTTTTCCTTTGCGAACCACGCAGTACGTCTTCAACTTCGGATCTTCACCTGTTAAGAGAACAGAGAGCTCAATATCGAAGCGTTGTGCAAAGTCCATAAGGAAGCCAACAGGAATATCCATGTCGCCTTTTTCGTATGCAACGTACGTTGCAATAGGTATATTGAGTTCTTTAGCCAATGTTTCGGCCGAAATACCTTCAATATCCCTGAATCCCTTAAGTCTTTCTGCTATAAGTCTGATTTGTTCGGTCATACTGTTTGTAATAAAATTCAATATTAGTTAATATAATCTAAAAATGCCAAAATAAAAAATATCCGAATTCACAAAAATTTCATAAATTGTTCATTCATAAAATCTAACCGCAACAATGAAAAACTTATCCCGTCGAAAATTTATCCAAGGCACTGCCATGGCTGGTGGAGCTTTGTTGTTACTTCCGGGGCTCGAGGCTTTCGATTTTGTTGAAGCAAAAGGGCCTGCAAACTATTTCCTGAACGAGTTCGGGATTGATGAAAACATTTGCCGTAAATTATTGGCAAAGGCACTCTCTAAAGGTGGCGATTTCGCTGACTTGTATTTTGAATACACGGTATCAAACTATATTGGTTTGGAAGATGGCAAGGTGAACCAATCGTCCGGGAGGATCTCTCTTGGTGTTGGTATACGCACTGTTAAAGACGACCAGATTGGCTATGGCTTTACGCAGGAACTTACGCCCGAATCGATGCTCTCTGCCGCAGGAACGGCTGCAACTATATGCAACATGAAAGCTGCTAATAGTTCCAGTACTTTTAATAAGGTTCAGGTCGGCAACTACTATCCTGTAAGTGCTACTTTTAATGGGATTCCACCTAAATCGAAGCTTCCATTGCTGCAAGCTTTAAATCAGAAGTGTTTCTCCTTGTCGTCGGAGCTGGTTAAAGTAAATGCAGGGTTCTCAAATACCTTTAAACGCATTATGATTGTTACTTCCGACGGGTCAATAGCCGAAGACGTTATCCCGTCGGGTTATATGTACGCATCAGTAGTCGCCGAACGGAATGGTAAGCGCGAACAGGCATCATACAATCTTGGCGGTATGCGCGATTTATCTTATTATACCGACGATGTAGTTAATAAAGTTGCCAGCAAATCGGTTAATAACGCATTGAATCTTTTTGATGCCTCACAACCGCCTGCAGGCGAAATGCCTGTTGTGTTAGGTCCTGGAATTACAGGTGTTTTATTGCATGAGGCTATTGGTCATGGCATGGAAGCGGACTTTAACCGTAAGAAGGTTTCTACCTACAGCACTATGCTTGGAAAGAAAGTAGCAGAGCCCTTTGTTACCATTATAGATGATGGAACCAACATGAATCTTTCCGGCAGCCTCAATGTAGACGATGAGGGTACTCCCGGCAAGCGAACCGTATTGGTTGAAAATGGTATACTTACTGGTTATCTACACGATAAAATATCTGCAAAACATTATGGCGTAGAACCTACAGGAAATGGTCGCCGTCAGGACTTCCAGAATTACCCGATTCCGCGTATGCGTAATACCTACATGTTAGGTGGGCAGGCAAATCCAGACGACGTGATTAAGGCTGCCGGCAATGGAATTTATGTAGAGGATGTAAGCAATGGCCAGGTAAAGATAGGAGAAGGCGATTTTGCTTTCTACGTTTCGCAAGGCAGACGTATAGAGAATGGAAAACTAACAACACCAATAAAAGATGTAAATATTATGGGAAATGGCCCCAAAATGCTAGCTAATATCACGATGGTTGCCAACGACATGGAGATGTTTTATGGTGGCGGAGGCCAGTGCGGTAAAAATAGTCAGGGCGTACCTGTATCTTTTGGCATGCCCACTTGTCTTGTTAAATCGTTAACTGTAGGTGGAACACAAAAGCAGAAAGGAGGCCAGTCATGAGTAATAACGATTATCAACGCGAATTTCGCGAATTAGCTTCGTGGGTTGTAGACCAGGCAAAGAAAGCAGGCGCAAATGATTGTCGTGTAGGCATCTCGAAAAACCGGTTTGTAGAAATAAACTACCGCAACCGAAAGCCTGAAACAATTAAAGAGGCTACCACACAGGGATTGCGATTGGAGATTTATAAGAATAACAGGTTCTCAAGCCAATCAACGCCTGATTTCCGCAAAAGCACGCTCAGTGGCTTTATTTCCGATTTGGTAGATAATACAAAGATCATGGAAGAAGATCCATTCCGGACTTTACCAGATCCAAAGTATTTCAAAGGCCGATCTGACAAGGATCTTGATCTGGTAGATGCTTCTTACAATAGCTTGCAGCCCGAAATGCGTCACGATATGGTTAAAGCTGTTGAATCTGCATGTATTGACCGGGGTGGAAGTAAGGTAATTTCAGTAGAAGCCGGAGAATACGATCAGATATACGAGGAATTGGTAATGACCAGTAATGGTTTTGAAGGTTCGTACCGCTCAACTGAGATATGGACTGGCGCAGACATGACTGCCCAGGATGAAGGAGACCGCAAACCCAATGGATATTATTGGGTAGGAAGCAGGTATCGTAGTAATTTGCCGTCGCTGAAAGAAGTTGGCGAGATAGCCGCAATCAAAACGCTGGATTTGCTGGGAGCAAAGAAAATAGAAACCGAAACACTTCCTGTTATTATTGAAAACAGTATTGTTTCGCGCCTTTTATCTGGTTTGGTAGGTCCTATGAGTGCAGGAAATATTCAACAGAAACGATCGTTTCTGGCTGATAAAAAGGGGCAAACCATAGGCAGTAAGCTATTTACTATTCAGGATGATCCTTTCATTTCCCAAGGTTTTGGCTCTAAAACATACGATGGTGATGGATTCCCGGCACGCAAAAGGGAATTCTTTACACAGGGAGTGCTCAACGAATTTTTGATTGATTGGTATTATGGGCGTAAGCTGGGATGGGAGCCTACATCGGGTTCTACTTCTAATGTCCTTATTCCTCCGGGCACGCGTAATGTCGAATCTATTATAAAGGATATGGATCGCTGCTTGTTGGTTACCGGCTTCTTGGGAGGAAACTCCAATGCAACAACCGGCGACTTTTCTGTGGGAATTCAAGGAAAATTGTTTAACAAAGGCCAGTTTGTGCAAAATGTTGCAGAAATGAACCTTGCCGACAATCATTTGAAATTCTGGAATAAACTTATCGAAGTAGGTAACGATCCGTGGATGTACAGTAACGTACGCACACCAAGTCTGGTGTTCGACGGGGTTGTTGTTGCCGGAATTTAAAATAGTTTATAGATGAACTCTTGTTGATTTGCGCGTTGCAAATTAACAAGAGTTTTTTCGTTAAGCGCCAATCAGCTCAATAACCTTCTTACAGAACAATTCTTCGAACTCAATAATTTCTTTGTAGTTTGCGCGCGCCAAGCGTTGGCTGGTGCCAGATTGTTTAATGCCTAGTTTTTGGCCAATTTCGGCTTGCGATAATGGCGACCGGCTTTCGAATATGGTGTTGATGGTTTTTGCGGCATTAGTGGTCCATCCGTCAATGATTATAGAGGCAAGTGCGAGGTGAATGTTGTATTCCTTATCGAATTCCGGCCATTGTGTTTTTAAGGATAAGGGCTGTTTTTGCTTATGAAACTCTTCATTCGAAAAAATGTAGGCACTACCATTGTTTTCGTACATTTTGGTGCTATTATTCCCTTTTTCGCCAATGCCTATGGCCATTCGCACATCGGGGCCTTTTACCTGCCTTATGGCCGCTTTGATATGAATGGCAACCAAAAGCGAGAGCTCGGGTTTGCCGATTTCCAGGTGAAAATGATCGCCCCGGAAGATTTCCCATGTATTGGTTTCGGTTCCGTACTGCAATAAGGTGTGCTTGAGTATAGGAAGCCAAAACTTCGCATCGTACTTATTGGAATTGATGATGTTACCCGTGATTACTCCGATCATAAAGTCAAAAAATGTATTGCGAAAATATAAAATATTTTAACATATTATAAATTTATGTAATAAAATTCAAAGAATATGATATTGAAAATAGCGGTTTTATTATATAATATTGTAATATTTTAAATTATTTCGCGTTTTTGGGATTATTGTCGTAAATTTTACTTTTAATTTGCATTTTTTAAACCGAGCGTTGAAGATATAATTTTTGGAATGATGGGATTTGAAGGTTTTGAATTGAATAGCTTTCTTTTATTATTGCATTTTGGGGTATTGGTGGCAGGTATTACGTTGGTAATACTACTGCCTGAACGTGTAAAAGCCATTTCAACTTTTGTATTTGCCGGTTTAAACGCACTGATAACAAGTTATATTGCGATCCAGGGCATCATTTCCAATGGAATTGAAGTGAACGTTGCCGGAGGCACTTTTTTAGGTGTGATACCTTTTCGAATTGATCCACTCTCTGCATGGTTCATTCTGATTATAAACCTAATCTCTACCGCTGGCATTCTTTATGGTATAGGCTATTTAAAAGCGTATAAACCTTTGCGGTCCATATTAACAGTACATTGGATTTTCTTTTTGCTTTTCCAGTCTTCTATGCTTTGGGTTTGCATGATCCAAAACAGCATCGCCTTTCTGGTAGCTTGGGAAATCATGTCCATATCATCTATGTTTCTTGTATTGTTTGAGCATACCGACCCCAAGGTATTGAAAGCAGGCATAAACTATATGGTCCAAATGCACCTGAGTGTTGTGTTTCTTACCATTGCTTTTATCTGGGTATATTTTCAAACCGGAACATTCGATTTTAAAGGAATAGGAACGTTTTTTGGCACTAATGCCAATATCTGGCTTTTTCTTCTGTTTTTTGCAGGTTTTGGTTTAAAAGCCGGGTTTATAGGGTTACACACATGGTTGCCTCATGCACATCCCGCTGCACCTTCGCATGTATCTGGGGTAATGTCGGGGGTAATTGTAAAAATGGGTATTTACGGTATTTTGCGTGTTATAACCTTTGTAAAGTCAGATTTTATATTACTTGGAGAGATAGTTCTTTCGGTATCCGTATTAACCGGCTTGTTTGGTATAATGAACGCTGCGGTACATCGCGATTTTAAAAGGATGTTGGCGTATTGTACCATCGAAAATATTGGTATTATTGGAATAGGAATGGGACTTGGTTTAATAGGCTTGGGCCGAAGCAATAATCTCCTAGTTTTCCTGGGATTTGGTGGCGCTTTGTTGCATGTACTCAACCATTCGCTGTTTAAGTCGCTGTTGTTTTTCTCTGTTGGCGCTGTGTACCAGCAAACACATACACGCGATATGGATAAACTGGGCGGATTGGCAAAGAAAATGCCCCAAACAGCAGTCTTATTCCTGCTTGGCGCTATTGCCATTGGAGGAATTCCCCCATTTAATGGTTTTATTTCTGAATTCATTATCTATTGCGGGTTGTTGAATGGCATTGAGTCGTCGAACATCGCAGAAATAACCCTGATGGTGCTGTCCTTTGCCGGATTAAGCATTATAGGTGGTATCTCAATACTTACTTTTACGAAAACCTTTGGTACCATTTTTCTTGGCACCCAACGCCAACATTTACACCACGAACCGGAAGAAGTTTCTAAGATTATGCTGGTCCCTCAGTATGTTGTTGTTGGGTTTATGCTGTTGGTAGCTTTTCTTCCCGGTTATTTCATTCAGTTGATGAATACGGTAGTTGGAGGCATATTCCCCAATTTAAATATGGTGGCTAATCCAGCTTTCTTTCACTATGCGTCTGTAATGCAGCAGATTAGTTTATACTCTCTGTTGTTCCTGGCTTTTGTTGGATTGATATACCTGTTGCGTTCGCGTGTTTCTGTGGCTAAGGAAATTAATTATGGGCAAACATGGGGCTGTGGCTATGTTGCGCCTACGTCTAAAATTCAATATACCGGGAAATCTTTCTCCAAGTCGCTGGGCAAGTTGTTTCATTTTGTATTGATTGAGAAAAAGTCATACACCGAGCTGAAAAGCGATGAGATTTTTCCGAAAACCCGCAGATATTCTTCTCATTATCTAGATTTTTTTGAACAACGCATGATCAATCCTGTAACGGATCGACTTCAATATTTTATAGACCTTTTTAAATTTGTACAAAACGGTAAGGTACAGGCTTATGTCCTTTATGGAATCTTGTTTGTGCTCTTTGTATTCATTGGAACTATACTGAATTTATGGCATTGATTAGTGTTTTTTTAATCATCGTTTTTATAGCTATAGGCGCTATCCTGTTTGCCGGAACCAAAGGCAAGGGGATTATTGCGCTTGTTGCTGTAATTACAAATGCTTTGTTAAGTTCTTTTGTTGCAGCGCAGGCTTTGATGGGACATACCTTCGAAACTGTATTAACAGGTGCCACTTCGTTCGGCCAAGTGCCTGTTTCCGTTGATGCCTTGTCCGCATGGTTTATTTTGACTATTAACTTTACGATGATAACCGGTGGAATATACGGTTTTCATTATATGCGGCAGTATATTAACCAAAAAAACAATATTACACTGCATTGTATTGCTTTTATACTTACTCATGCCGGGCTAATCAGCATTTGTGGAGTACAAAACGGGATGGCATTTCTTCTTTGCTGGGAAATAATGGCTGTTTCGGCATTTGTATTGGTCATTTTTGAGCATTACAAGGAGGACACATTAAAGGCAGGTATCAATTACCTGGTGCAATCGCATATTTCTATTGTGTTCCTTATGCTGGCTTTCATATTTGTTGCATATAAAACGGGTAGTTATCAGTTCTCTGCAATAACAGCCTTTTCTTCGAGCCAGACGCTACTCGCAGGAACAGTTCTTTTCTTGTGTTTCTTTATTGGCTTTGCTATAAAGGCTGGATTTGTTCCTTTTCATACATGGCTGCCTTATGCACACCCTGCTGCTCCTTCGCATGTATCGGGTATGATGTCTGGAGTTATCATTAAGATAGGAATTTATGGTATTCTTCGCATGTTATTGCTTATAAAAGCGGATTATACCAGTATTGGTTTTATTATATTATTTGTATCGCTTATTTCGGGCGTTTATGGAGTGATGTTAGCTATTATACAGCACAATTTGAAAAGGTTACTGGCTTATCACAGTATCGAAAACATTGGAATAATTGGCATTGGAATAGGTATTGGATGTTTAGGCATCGGCGAAGCCAATAAATGGATGGCTATACTCGGATTTTCCGGTGCTTTGCTGCATACGCTGAATCATTCGTTGTTTAAGTCGCTTCTGTTCTTTAGTACAGGAAATATTTACCAGAAGATCCATTCCATGAACATTGAGCGAATGGGTGGCTTTGTGAAGAAGATGCCCCAAACGGCATTCTTGTTTTTGCTTGCTGCTCTTGCTATTTGCGGATTGCCTCCTTTGAATGGCTTCGTGTCGGAATTTTTGATATATGGTGGAATTTACAACTGGCTGTTTAGTGCCGGTCTGGTATCGTTAATTGTAATTATTTTCGCCATTCTGGGGCTTGTGATGATCGGAGGACTTGCTTTACTCTGTTTTACCAAGGCATTTGGAATTGTATTTTTAGGTAACATGCGCCACAAGGAGCATAAACATATCAAGGAGGTTACATTCTGGCAGCTTTTCCCATTATATCTGATAGGTACATTGATTGTTTTGATAGGATTGTTCCCCACTTTGTTTATTACGATCTTGCAACAGCCCGTCCGTCTTTTTATTCAGGAGGGGGTGTTTAATCTGAACCTGATCAAGGTTGGTGCTATCGATTCACTATTCGACATTAACTGGTACAGTGCGGGCTTTCTTGTACTCATTCTTATAATATATGGATTACGTAAGCTTGCCACAAAAAACAGAGATGTAGAAGTACAACCTACCTGGGGTTGCGCTTATGAAACTACCGATACCAAGCTACAGTACACAGCTAATTCATTTGTGCGCAGCTATACTAAACTGGTGAAGCCTGTTTTAGACATAGGTAAAAAAGAAATTGAAATTACAGAGGTGTTTCCCTCGTCGAAACATTACGAAACGCACCCATACGATAAAATTGAGCGTATATTTATTGATAAACCCCTATTATGGATAAAAACAGCGATCGATCGTTTTGCCTTCCTGCAAAATGGGAATCTTCAAATTTACATCCTCTATGGGATATTGTTTATAGGCGCTGTAATAGTGGTTCCCTTACTGATCGAAAAGATAACCGTATTTTTGAACTTTTTAAATCATATATAAGATGCTGAGCTTATTATTAATTCTTATAGCCAGCCTGTTTTTCACAGGAATAATTATCCGAACCAAGAGCATTACTGCGGGAAGGAAAGGCCCTGGCATTTTCCAGCCCTTGAAAGATGTGGTTCGTTTGTTCAAGAAAGGTGCTGTATATAGCGAAACCACCAGTTTTGTGTTTAAGCTGGCTCCGGTTGTTTATTTCTCTTCTGTTGCAATGGCCTTATGCGCTGTACCCTTTGGAAGTGAAAAAGGACTGATCAGTTTCGACGGAGATTTCATCTTTTTCGCCTATTTACTGGCCCTGGGTAAGTTTTTTACTATCATTTCCGCACTCGATACGGGAAGTAGTTTCGAAGGCATGGGCGCCAGCCGCGAAGCATTGTATTCGATGTTTGCTGAGCCTGCATTCTTCATTCTTATGGGCTCATTTGCTTTGTTAACTGGCTATACTTCTTTTCACGACATATTTGCGGCTTTACATCTCGGTAGTTACATAACTTACGCGTTGGGTGCTCTTGCAACCTTCGTGTTGGTGATGATTGCGATGATCGAAAATAGTCGAATGCCAATAGACGACCCAAAAACACATCTCGAGCTTACTATGGTACACGAGGTGATTGTACTTGATAATAGCGGTTTCGATCTGGGACTGATTCTGTCTGCCGGCTATCTGAAATTTGCCATGTATGGTGCAATTATTACGAATCTCTTTATTGGCGGACTTTCGTTACCTGTTTCATTGGCCATATTCGCCGGGGCGCAGGTGCTGTTTGCCATATCAGTAGGTTTAATCGAATCATTTATGGCCCGTTTCCGCATGAGCCATAATGCACAGTTCATATTTGCGCTTTCGTCGGTGAGCCTGCTTATATTTTTCGGAGTACTGTTGGTTTTGGGAAAATTCATTTAAAAAATTGAAGAAATGATAAACGTTTTGCTCATTACATTTATTATTACGCTGTTGTACCTTTCAATTGCCAACAGGATCATTACCTATGTCAACATACTAACCGCACAGGGCTTTATTCTCTTTGGAGTTACATTTCTTCAACTGCACGAGATCAATACATTGAACCTGGTGCTCATACTTTTGGAAACGGTTGTGTTCAAAGCGCTTGCTGTCCCTATCTTTTTGGGTTACCTGTTGAAACGGAATAATATTACACGTGAGGCTGAGCCTTACCTCCCAAATTTTCTTTCGCTGGTAATTACCACGGTTATTATTATTGTGACGATTTTGCTCGCCAATTCCATTAAGGATACCAAACTGGACAAGATATTCTTTATTGTAGCGCTTTCTACGCTGTTTACAGGATTGTACCTTATTGCATCACGCAGAAAGATTATTACACACGTAATTGGTTACCTGATTATAGAAAACGGCGTGTTTGTACTTTCGCTGGCTGTAGGTAATGAGATGCCCATGCTGGTGAACCTTGGCGTAATGCTTGACATCTTTGCCAGCGTATTAATTCTGGGTATCTTCTTACAAAAGATTGGCGACGTGTTTAAGGATGTAGATGTGGACCAGTTGAGCAATTTAAAAGATTATTAATATACAATACAGATAATGACTGCAATTTATTTAATAGGGGCATTTGTAATTGGCGGTTTGCTTTTCGTTAACCGGAACAAGCTTTTGAATAATATACTTATTGGGGCTTTTGCTGCATTGCAATTGGGATTTACCATTTACAGCTGCTACCATCACAAGGCCACCGAGCTGGAATACTTCACTATCGATTCTTTGGGCTTATTGCTTCTTATAACGCTTAGTATTGTAAGTATTCCTGCACTTATTCATAGTTATATATATATCGAAACCCATAAGGAAACGCCTCAATCCAGGGCTATATATTTCTCATCCATTATCATTCTTATTACATCTATTACTGCAGCTTACTTATCCAATCATATAGCGGTAATCTGGATATTTACCGAACTAACAACGCTTAGTGCTTCGGCTCTGATATATCATCACCGTAATAAGTTAGCATTGGAGGGAGTTTGGAAATACGTATTTATTTGTGCTATCAGTGTTACCTTTATTTTTATTGGGATATTGTTTCTAAGCCTATCGCTGCAGCATGCCGGGTCCGATGATCTTTCGTTCGCCAACTTAATGGCCAATAGCAGCAAACTGAATCCATTCTGGTTGCGGCTGGCATTTCTGTTTATTTTTACTGGTTTTACAGCTAAGTTGGGTCTTGTTCCTATGTATACGGCTGGTATCGATGCTAAAGATACAGCGCCAGCACCTGTAGGAGCATTGCTTGCCAGTGTGCTTATGAATATGGGGTTTGTTGGGTTCTTCCGTTTCTACGCAGTTGTTGCCCATACCCCGCTGCATCATTGGGCTAACCTTGTAATCCTTATTTCTGCTATACTTTCTATTTTCGTAGCTACGGTTTACATGACCAAGGTGATGAACATCAAACGCATGCTGGCTTACTCGGGCATTGAGCACATGGGTATTGTAATGCTTGGAATTGCGGCAGGGGGTATTGGTTATTATGCGGCATTACTGCATATTGTACTTCATACCTTTGTTAAATCGAGTCTGTTCTTTCAGTTCAACCAGTTGTATCGTGTCTTTCAAAATAAGAGCATATTTCACGTAGGCAACTACTTTAAATATAACCCTGCTGGCGCCATTGTGCTATTAATTGGTTTTATAAGCGCAACCGCGATGCCTCCTTCAGGAATGTTTGTGAGTGAATTTCTTATTTTCCGGTCGCTTTTCGAAGGTCATTTTATCATCGTCTTGCTGCTGGTGCTTTTGCTGCTTACCATTATCATCTGGGCCTTTGGTAAGAACATTTTCAAGATTCTGTTCACACCACCTGTCGGATTTGACGAAGGAAGTGTGCCTAAAATAAATCCATGGGAATCGTTAACCCAGTATTTACTGTTGTTTGCGGCTATGTGGCTTGGTTTAAATCCGCCTGCCGCTTTTAACAGCCTTATATACGATGCTATAAACATTTTACCTAAGTAGTTTATGGAATATATCACTATACAAAACCAGGGAACAACACCGGTAAGCAGTATTCCGGAACTGGATTATAATACATTCTTTGCACTGAATACAGGGTTGATTGATAAACATGAGGAAAGGCATTGTGCTACCTATTTTGGGTATCGTACCGATAATGGCATAAAGCTTATTTGCTGTATTGCAGACGATCAGCAGCACAATATCATGGTTTCTTCGTGCATTGTGGATCCTAAAGCCTCATTGGAGTCTTTTACAACCAGGCATCTCTCGTTTGAGAAATTTGAACGTGAGATACACGAAAACTTTGGTGTTAACTTTGTTGGCCACCCATGGCTAAAACCTGTAAAATACCCATTCAACAGGGCTGATCAAAGCCAGGTAATTGGCAATTACCCTTTCTTTGGTATTGAAAGTGAGGAATTGCACGAAGTAGGAGTAGGTCCGGTTCATGCAGGTGTTATAGAGCCTGGGCATTTCCGTTTTGTATGCAACGGAGAGCAGATTTTGCACCTTGAAATACAACTCGGATTTCAGCATAGGGGGGTAGAACACTTATTCCTGAATAAAAAGAAGTTGTTGCAGCGCACTACGTTAGCGGAAAATATTGCTGGCGACAGTGTTGTAGGGCATACCACTGCCTTTGCCTATTTGTGGGAGAGCCTTTCGGGATTTGAAGCCGGTCGCGATATATTATTTGCAAGGACTTTGGCGCAGGAAATCGAACGGGTTGCCATTCATACCGGCGATTTAAGTGCAATAAGCACCGATATAGCTTACCAACTGGGAAGCTCCGTGTTTGGACGATTGCGAACGCCTATTATTAACTATTTTCAGGAGTGGTGTGGTAATCGTTTAGCCAAGGGACTTATTCGCCCGGGACGAAACCAATATCCGTATACAGCAGAACTGGCCAATCGGTTTATAGAAATTTTAAACGCTTACGAACCCGAATTCTACGAAATGTACCAGCAGACTTCGACCTTACCCAGCGCACTTTCACGCTTGGAACGTACAGGAGCATTGTCCAAAGAGCAATTGGAATCGATCGGTACGGTGGGTATGGCAGCGCGTATGAATGCGCTGGAACGGGATATTCGTAAGTCGCATCCATACGGCTTGTACAGTGAGTTCAATCATGAACCTATTATTAAACATCATGGCGATGTATATTCCCGCACGCAGATACGAAAACAGGAGGTTCAGCAATCGCTTGGTTATATAAAACAATTGTTGAATCAGGTCTCTGAGCAGGTAACACCGTCTAAAGCTGATATGCGCTTAATGCCAAATACATTTGCCATCTCATTAACCGAAGGATGGCGCGGTGAGATCTGCCATGCCGCTATAACCGATAATGCAGGCGAGCTCGCTACATATAAAATTAAGGATCCTTCATTCCATAACTGGTTGGCGTTAGCCTTGGCGGTACGAAACAATGAAATCTCCGATTTTCCTATATGTAACAAGAGCTTCAATCTTTCTTATTGTGGCCACGATCTATAATTTGAATTGAGGTAATTTGAAATTTGAAAATGAAGAAAAAAAATGCTGGAAAATATTAAAATATTATACCATCAGGGTAAACAATACATACCAGACGTTACCAAAGCGCAGGTTCCTGGTATTTTCAGGGGAAGGCCTGTAATTACCGATGTAAAGGTTGATGAACTGTCATTAGTGGCGCTTTGCCCCACAGATGCTATTCTTTCAAATCCTGTACGGATAGATTTGGGTAAATGCACGTTCTGTGGGGAATGTGCCCGTGAATTCCCGGAGAAAATAAAGTTTACAAAGGATTACAAGCTATCAACCAACGATAGGCACCGTTTAATACTCGGTGAAAACGTGGATGCCCCCATAGAGGTTAATCCAGACAAGATACGCAAGGAGATTTATTCCTTCTTTAAAGGATCGCTTAAGCTCCGTCAGGTTTCGGCTGCCGGCGATAACAGCTGCGAATGGGAGTTGAACGCATGTAGTAATGTAAACTTCGATATGGGCCGCTTTGGGATTGAGTTTGTGGCATCGCCCCGCCACGCCGATGGGATTGTAATTACCGGTCCTATCTCTCACAATATGGCTGACGCACTAGAAATGACGTATAACGCAATCCCTTCTCCCAAAATAATTATTTTAGCGGGAACAGATGCTATTAGTGGTGGCATATTCGTTGATAGTCCGGCAATTAACCGGTCATTTCTCGATAAACATACCATCGATTTATATGTGCCAGGCAATCCTGTGCATCCTTTAACGTTTATAAACGGAGTTTTGTCGCTTGTGCGAACCAAAAGATAATTAACTTTAGCCCCGATTTGTTTTACAATTTAAATACGTAATAAATGAGTAAAATTAGAGCAGCCATCACAGGTATAGAAGCCTTTCTGCCTGACTATGTTTTAACCAACGAAGAATTAAGCCGTATGGTTGAAACATCCGATGAATGGATCATGCAGCGTGTAGGTATTAAGGAAAGAAGAATTTTAAAAGGTGAAGGTCTCGCTACTTCAGACATGGGAGCAGAAGCCGTAAAAAAATTACTAGCTAAAACCGGAACCAAGCCCGAAGAAGTTGAATTAGTCGTAGTCGGCACCATTACGCCCGACATGATGTTTCCTTCCACTGCATGCCTTATAGCACATAAAGCAGGAATTAAGAATGCCTATGGATTTGACGTAAGCGCTGCCTGTTGTGGATTCTTGTTTTCGTTGCAAACTGCTATTCAATTTATAGAAAGCGGAAATCATAAGAAAGTTATACTAGTTGCTGGCGATAAAATGTCGGCAATTACGGATTATACCGATCGTACAACCTGTGTTTTGTTTGGCGATGCTGCGGTTGCATTAATGCTTGAGCCTACAACCGAGGAAATTGGCGTAATGGACAGCTTACTTCATATTGATGGTTATGCCAAAGAATTGCTAAATTTAAAAGCGGGCGGATCGTATAAACCTGCCTCACATCAAACAGTTGATGCCAAGGAACATTATATTTACCAGGATGGCCAGGCTGTATTTAAAGTGGCTGTAACTAAAATGGCCGATGTGTCTGTAGCTATGATGGAGAAGAATAATCTACAGCCCGATGATATTGCATGGTTTATACCACACCAGGCCAACCTCAGGATAATAGATGCTGTTGGACGCCGCATGGGAATAAGTAAAGACAAGGTAATGATCAATATTCAGCGCTATGGTAATACAACCGCTGCAACCATTCCTTTGTGTATGTGGGAACTCGAAAAGAGCCTGAAGAAAGGAGATAACCTCATTATCTCAGCATTTGGTGGTGGTTTTACGTGGGGATCCATGTACCTGAAATGGGCCTATAATTCCTGATCGCAACTAAAAAAGATTGAACTTAATTGGATGATGAAAGTTGTATGTCTTTCATCATGTGAAATACCTTTATTATAAAGGCTCATGGATTATGGAGATACCCGAAAATCCACTGAAGAGTAGGGGGTAAAAGTCCCAATACCTGAAAATAGGACAATTATTAAATTGTAAATAAAACAAAATGAAAAAGATTTTTAATGTAGCATTATTCTTGTTAGTTCTCGGGGTTTCGGCCAACGCACAGCTTTTTATTGGTGGTGGTTTCAGCTTTAGCTCTGAAGGTGGTAGTTATAAATCCAATGGAAATTCTGTGGATAAAGAAAGCGAAACTTCGTTTGTTTTTACCCCAAAAGTTGGATACTTCCTCTCAGAAAAGTTTGCATTTGGTGGACAACTCATTATTGCTACTTCCAAGACCCCTACAACCAATGATCGGATAAACAAGTATTCTGCTTTTGGTATTGCTCCTTTTGCAAGATACTATGCTTTAAATTGGAACAAATTTTCGTTGTTTGGCGAAGCTGAGCTTTCATTAGTATTCGGAAAAGCGAAAACTGAAGAGAATGGCGTTTCAACCGACGGCCCTAAAACTACAGCTATTGGATTAAATGTAACTCCCGGAATTGCTTATGCATTAAGTAACCGCGTGGAACTCGAAGGAAAAGTAAACCTTTTCACCTTCGGATATAACTACAAATCGGAAAAGAATGAAGCTGGCAACAGCGAATTTACTGACAATACCTCAAACTTTGGTTTTGGTGTTGGTTTGGATGATGTTGTGAATACCGGCGACTTCTCCATAGGGCTTATTATTAAGTTCTAATTAAATATTTAGTACTTCGAATCCTGCAAGTGCCCGGCATTTGCAGGATTTTTGTTTTTTAGACTGCCGTTTTGCCAATTTCTTCCTACATTTGCATCGGATGAAAACAATTTTCAATTCATATTATCTTCTCCCAGCCGGGATGATTGTAGCTTAAGCAGGCTTTGGTTTTGTTGCCTGCGAATAACTGCTGTTGTATGAAACTTAAGTTTAACAAGGCATTGGTTAGTTGTGCTTTCCATTGTCCAAATGAATTGAATGAAAATGAAAAATTTAGAAAATTTCGGCTGGAATAATTTTTATAACGAATATCGTAACAAACATAATCAAGGGTTTGAAATCGGAAGAGTGATATCTATCCAGGGTTTTAAATACCTTCTTATCACAAACAACGAAGAAATAGAGGCGGAGCTCTCAGGTAAAATGTTGTACGGTAACGATTCCGAGCATTTGCCAAAGGTGGGCGACTGGGTGTTTTATATGCCCTACGATTCGTTAGGATACATCATTGATTTGCTGCCGCGTACCAATGCTCTCACAAGAAAAAGTCCGGGAAACAAGACAGAAAAACAGGTGCTGGCTGCGAATATTGACTATGCCTTTATTGTACAGGGTATCGATCAGAATTTCAATGTAGCCAGGCTCGAACGGTACATTGTACAGGTATTGGCCTGCGGAATAGAGCCCATTGTTATTCTCAATAAGATGGATTTAACGGATAATCCTGAATTCTACAAGAATGAAGTAAGTAAATTGCACCGGAATTGTCAGGTATATTTATGCAGTACATATACACAATACGGTATTTCAGATATTTTGGAGAAGGCGCTTTATCCGGCAAAGACATACATTCTTATTGGCTCGTCCGGAGTAGGTAAAAGCTCGTTGCTGAAGGCCTTAAAGACCGATATTAAGCGCGAAACAGGCGAAATAAGTGCTTCTACTGGTAAGGGAAAACATGTAACCACTACCCGGGACATGTTTCAATTGCCGAATGGAAGCCTTGTAATTGATTCTCCCGGAATGCGCGAGTTTGGTGTGGCTTTTGACGAGGAAACATCATCCAATACGCTTTTCCCGGCAATAGATGAACTGGCATCCTACTGCCATTATGCCGATTGTCGCCATATCAACGAAGCAGGATGCGCTGTATTGGCAGCTCTGGCGAATGGAACCCTGGAGGCTGTTCAGTATAACAATTATATTAAACTGGTGCGTGAACAAGCCCATTTTGCCCTGAAAGCCGAGGATAAGAAGCGCCTTGGAAAGCAGTTTGGGAAAATGATACGGGAGGTTAAGGAGTTCAAAAAGAGGTATAAGTAGCAAGAATTAAGCTCCGAAAATGTCATTCCGGCGAAGGCCGGAATCCGTTTGCTACGAAGCTGGCTTTAGCCAAATTTTAAAAAGTTTTGGCTAAAGCCTTTTTAGCTTAGTAGTTCCAAACCGTTGACTAAAGTCAACGGCAATTCAACACTTGTTAGCTTGACGGTCATGGGCCTTTGCTGGAATTGCACCTTCGTATCATTTTGCGATTGACTTTTGACCTACAGAATAGTTTTTACCCCATTCAGACTTAAGTTTTTGCCTTTCGGAGTGGGTTATGACCCATTCGGAGTGAAATTTTTGTCGTTCGGAGTTAAGTTTTACCCTTTCAGAGTAAAATTTTACCCTTTCGGAGTGACGCTGAACAGTGAAATTAATACATCGACTTCAAATATATGCATCACAAATATCGCAATTTACCATTCACACAATCATAAAACCACTCACGGTTAATTATTCACCATTCAATAACTCAATTGCTAAAAAATAGCGTTACAACCTGCATTTTTAAGTATAAAACTTAATAAAATGCGTATGAAGAAATTTTACATTCTGTTACTTGCTTTATCTTTTTTCGGGTTTTTCGTAAATCAGAAAAATTCGGCACAAACGTATGCTCCTTTGCCTTTTAATGAGCAATTTGAGGGTACCTGGGTAAATAAAGATGCTACCCGCGATGTCCCTTCTGCGTATTGGAAGAATACCCCTGCAACTACGGACTCATCCTGGAGCAGGGATGATGATGGCCAGAATCGTGGAGCATGGAGTGGTATGGGAGGTGCATATTCCCCTTCCGGTGCAAATTACTCAAACCATTCGGCCCGATTTCGTGCTTATATTGTGCCAAAGAAGAATAAAGGTGTTTTAGACTTGTACCTCGACTGTTCGGGTTATGCGGATACAAAAACATTGACCTTTTGGTATATTAATCCCAGTGGTGTAGATAGTTTAAAGGTCTATTTTTCTACCGATGGCGGCACTTCATTTGGGGAACCTATTATTAAATTAAATACCAACCCAACCAATAAATGGACAAAATATTCGGTTAGCCTGGGATCAACCACATCAGCAACATGTGTATTGCGCTTTGTTGGAATAGGCGATTATGGCGCTGATGATTTAGGTATCGATAATGTAAGCGTTACAACACCTACAACTCCAATTACGCTAGATTTTTTCGCCAGCAGACATACGGGAATGGCTCCGGTTACTATTCAGTTTGCCGATTCTTCGTCAATCGATTTAACTGCGTGGGAATGGGACATTAATAATGATGGTACGGCAGATGCGTCCACGCAAGGTTTCCGTTATACATATACAACTCCAGGGACGTACTCAGTTAAATTCACAGGTACGAAAGGATCGGAAACGTTCTCAAAAACAAAAAGCAATTACATTATTGTTCTCCCTCAAACTTATGCCAGTTTACCTTTTACCGAAAATTTCGAAAACAATTGGATAAACCGCGATAGCATAGCGGATGTTCCTTCGCTTTATTTCAGAAATCAGTATTCGACAGGAAGTAATTCGTGGAGACGCGATGATTATTTCTATTCTGGCGGTTATCTCCCTCAAGGTGCACATGGCACAAACCATTCGGCCCGTATTCATACTTATAGCACAAGCAGAAGTGGTTACCTGGATCTTAATCTTAACTTTTCGACGCAAGCAGGTTCAAAAACACTAAGCTTTTGGTATATCAATACCAGTGGATCGGACAGCTTGAAAGTGTTCCTGTCAACAGATGGTGGGGCAAGTTTTGGAAAAGGGCTTTCTGTTCAAAAAGTTGCTGCATCATGGACCTATGTTAAGGTCGAATTGGGAGATGTAAATTCTGCTACAGGTGTTGTACGGTTTGTTGCCTATGGTGATAATGGGATGAGTGATATCGGACTGGATCAGATTTACGTTGAAAGTCCTTCTGCATCGCCGGTTAAGGCTGATTATTATACAGGTACTCCCTATGGTATAGCTCCATTTACTATGAGTTTTAAAGATGTATCAACAGGTGCCCCAACCAATTGGGAGTGGGATTTTGATAACAACGGAACTGTAGATGCATCTACACAAAACGCAACACACACTTATAGTACGCCCGGTGTTTATTCGGTTAAATTTAGGGCATACAAAACCGGTTCCTCCGAAACGATTTCAAAAAATGCCTCCATTTTTGTGGGTGGCTATGCTTCATTGCCATTATTCGAAAATTTTGAAGGCGATTGGATTAGTAGAGCTGCAACACGCGATGTTCCCTCGCTGTATGTGGTAAATTCTCCTGCAACTGACAATAATTCCTGGAGTCGTAATGATGATGGCGAAAAAAGAGGGGCCTGGGGCAGTTCGTATGGAAACTATACTCCGGTAGGAGCTAATAATACAGGGCATTCAGCAAGATTCCACTCATGTAGTACTTCCGCAGAGGGTAATCTGGATTATTATATTAATTTCTCCACCCTTGCTGGAAGTAAATCGCTTACATTTTGGTATTTAAGCTATAGTGAAAGAGATTCTTTGAAAGTGTATTTGTCTACTGATAATGGTGCTACTTTCAATTTACTTGATAAAAGGGGTGTTGTTGATGCCTGGACAATGGTTACTGTCGATTTAGGAAATGTAACTACGGCAACAGGCATCGTCCGGTTTAAGGGAAAGGGCTCGTATGGCAGTTGGGATATCGGATTGGATGAAATTTCTATAGGAACCAGTACACCAATTAACGCAGAATTTACTGCTGACAAAAAAACTGGGCCAATCCCTTTCACTGTCAATTTTTCCGATCAGTCCACCGGTGAACCGACAACCTGGGCATGGGATTTCAATAACGACGGCATTACGGATGCTACAACGCAAAATCCATCTTATACCTTTACAACTATCGGGTCTTATTCGGTAAAACTGGTAACCTCAAAACCGGGAGCAATAGCTTCGCGAATAAAGAATCAATACATAACAACCTGCAATAAGGCACCATTACCATTTACCGAGAATTTCGAAAATGAATGGGTAAATAGAGGAGCTACCCGCGATGTCCCTTCAATATATGCGATTAATTCACCTGCAACTACCGATTCCTCCTGGAGCAGATCGGATGATGGTTACGCAAGAGGGGTTTGGTCCAATAATTATGGTTCATATAGTCCTGAAGGTGCATTAAATACTTTGCATTCGGCACGCTTTCATTCTTATTATGCAAATACCGGCAAGTCGGGATACCTGGATTTTTATATTGATTTTTCTTCATTGGCAGGAAACAAAAGACTAACCTTTCAGAATATCAATGCGGGTGGAAGCGACTTTTTAAAAGTTTATCTCTCAGTTGATGGAGGACTGACATTCGGGGATGCTTTAGTTACAGAATCATACAATTATCAGTGGACAGAAGTCTCTGTTGATTTGGGGAACATAACATCGTCAAATGCAGTTCTGAGGTTTAAGGCTACTTCTGATTGTGGAAACTCGGATATTGGAATTGATGAAATTAGGGTTGATGTACCCGTGGATGCTCAATTCACAGCCAATAAAACATCGGGAGTAAGTCCGTTGGTAGTTTCGTTCACCGATCAATCTACAGGAACACCTACAACCTGGGCCTGGGACTTTAACAACGATGGTACAGTAGATGCTACTACGCAGAATCCGTCGTTCACGTATTCGGCAGCTGGTACTTATACCGTAAAATTGGTTGCTTCCAAAACCGGATCTTCGGATACTGAAACAAAGACGGCATACATAACTGTTTCTGCTCCGGTAGAAGCTGCTTTCTCTGCAAATGTAACTTCAGGACTTGCTCCACTCCAGGTTAATTTTACCGATCAATCTACAGGAACACCAACAACCTGGGCCTGGGATTTCAACAACGATGGTACAGTAGACGCTACTACGCAGAATCCGTCGTACACGTATTCGGCTGCTGGCACTTATACGGTAAAACTGGTTGCTTCCAAAACCGGATCTTCGGATACCGAAACAAAGACAGCCTACATAACTGTTTCTGCTCCGGTTGAAGCTGCATTTACAGCAAATAAAACCACTGGTTCAGCTCCATTACAGGTTAATTTCACTGATCAGTCTACAGGAACGCCTACAACCTGGGCCTGGGATTTCGACAACGATGGAACCGTTGATGCAACAACCAAAAATCCATCGTTTACATACACCACTTCCGGTACTTATACTGTAAAACTGGTTGTTTCCAAAACCGGATCAACAGATACCGAAACAAAGACCGGATATATTACTGTTAGTCCTGCTACAGGAATTGCAGACAATGATAACCAGGTTTCAGCAGAAGTGTATCCTAATCCTGCTTCGGGAAAAGTATACATTCGCTTTGCTCAGCATATGGAGAAAGAGAAAGTGAAAGTATTCCTACTCGATAGTAATGGCAGAATGGTTAAAATCGTGGAAACGGAAAATCAGGATGTATATGAGCTCGACATAACAGGGTATGCACCGGGTGTATACTTTGTGAAAGTTGTAGGTAAGCAAGAATTACTCAATAAAAAGCTTATCGTA
This sequence comes from Bacteroidales bacterium, assembly GCA_036261135.1. Taxonomy (GTDB): domain Bacteria; phylum Bacteroidota; class Bacteroidia; order Bacteroidales; family JAAUTT01; genus JAAUTT01. The sequence goes on along the minus strand of DATALJ010000108.1, from coordinate 28,501 downwards.
CAATAAATTGATGATTAGGTAAATTTAAAAGAGGCTATTCGAGAGAATAGTCTCTTTTTTTATGTTTATTCATCTTCGCATGATACCCTGATTTCCAGAAAGAAATCATTATCATCATGTCTGTATTCAACCCACTGAATAATACCTTTTTCGCCATTCCATTGATTGGCCGATTGTATGATATTATCGATTTCTTGTGGAAGCAGAATATCCTTAACATTCAGCCATTCGCCGGTTCGCGGAATGAAGGGTAGATTGGTCCAGAACTCAAATGCTTTCGTGTGGGTGGTTAGTATTAGTTTGGTTTTCATGATAATTGAAATAATTAAAGAAGAAGCTATTCTAAAACATTGTAAATGGCACGCGTTATAAATGCGCGCCAGCTCCTCAGCTAAGCGTAGTCTCCTGACTACGCTTATTACTTGACTTTGAGGCTCTCTTCTTAAATATGAAAAACATTAGTTTATAGTTATTTTTAATTCTTTGTTTTTGTAAATGAGTTCCTTTTCAATATCAGCGCTCGATTTCTTTTTTACCAGTTTATCCAGGATAACATAAAGCACTGGAACAATGATAAGCGAAAGGAACATGGAACATGTTAACCCGCCTATAAGAACCCATCCCAAGCCGTTTTTCCATTCTGCACCTGCGCCTGAACCAAGTGCAATAGGCAAAAGACCGACAATAAGTGCCAGGTTGGTCATTAAAATAGGACGGAAGCGCACATTGGTCGCTTCAATAATAGCAATAAAGGCTTTTTTACCTTTTCCCTGCAAACCATTGGCATAGTCGACCACCAATATGGCGTTTTTGGCAACCAGCCCCATAAGCATGATGATACCCATGAAAGAAAACAAGCTTAAGCTTTTACCCGCAAGGGCCAACGCGAGCAATGCCCCGATAAACGATAGTGGCAGCGAAAGCATAACTACCATGGGGTAGATATAACTATCGTACAGCGCAACCATTATTAGATACATAAAGATGATGGAGGCAAGAAAGGCTATGCCAAGGCTGGCAAACGATTTGGATTGCTGCTCCATGTTACCGGCATAGTAAACATCAACTCCGGCAGGCATGGGGTTTTGTGCAAGTCGCGCCTTAATTTCATTACCCACTGTACCAACGGTTTTACCAATCATGTTACCGGTAATTCTTACCGATGGCATCTTTTTGAAGCGGATGAGTGTTGAAGGGCTTTCGCCTTCGGTTATATCAGCTACCTGCGAGAGCTTAATAAGCTGCCCCGATCGATTGCTAAAGGCAATGTTTTCGATGTCGCTTTTGCTCTTGCGGTCGAATTCGTCAAGCGATATAAACAGATCGTATTCATTGCTTCCGTCACGGAATTTCAGATCGCGGTTCCCTTCGAACGAAATGTACATCTGAGAACCTACTTCGCCGATGGTAAGACCCAATTTGGCCAGTTTCTCACGGTCGAATCGGATCACAATTTCCTTATCGCCGCTTTCTACGCTCGATTCAATGTCGGTGGTACCTTCAATATCACGCAATTCCCTTGTTACTATTTGGCTATAGGCCTTTGCCTTTTCGAAATCGATGCTGCGAACATATATTTCGAGCGGCGTGGTGGTGTTACCCATCATACTCAGCTCGGAAATTTTGAATTTAGGGCCTGGAAATATTGAACCCAGCTCGTTTTGAAGCTTTTTCGAAAAGAGTTTAGAGTTCAGGGCTCTTTTATCCCTGTCGACCAGCTGAACGTTGAATTCTGCGCCATAAGGAGCTTCAGTTACGCTCAGAGTCCCACTTTTGACCCCTACTTTGGTAAATACTTTCTTTACTTCGGGGTATTCGAGCAATTTCTTTTCTATGGCGAAACACATACCATTGGTCTGTTCGAGTGTTGCCGTACGGTCCAGCTCCATGGTAACCAAAAATTCCCCACGGTCGCCTGCATCCATAAAGTCGGTTTGTATAAAGCCCCCTCCCACAAGATAGAATGATCCGAAGAGCAGTACAGTGGATACCCCTATGGTTATGCGTTTGTGATTCAACGCCCATCGGGTACCCGAAATCATGGTTAAACGCAACCAGGTGATAATATGCTCTACCCAAAGCAAAAACCTATCGAAGGGCTTTTTACGGTCAAATTCCTTAAGTTTTGCAAAGCGGGAAGTAAGCAAAGGAACAAGGGTAAACGACACCAAAAGACTTAAAAGAATTGATATTACTAAAACAATAGAGAACGAACGCAGTACCTGTCCTGTTAAACCTACAGTTAAACCAATAGGAAGGAACACAGCCACCAATACAACGGTTATTGAGCTTACTGTTATACCGATTTCCTTGGTGGCATCTAGAGTAGCCTGCCAGCGGCTTTTCCCCATTTCGAGGTGGCGGTATATGTTTTCGAGAACAACAATGGCATCGTCAACAATTACCCCAACTACAATGGACATGGCCAACAGAGTGAGCAGGTTAAGCGAAAACCCGAACATCCAGAAAAAGGTAAAGGTTGAAATGATTGACGTTGGAATGGATACGAAGATGAACACCAGGTTACGGAACGTATGCAGGAATAATAGCATGGTTACTGAAACCAGAACAATCGCGAATACCAGGTCGATCATTACGCCTTCGATGGCTTCATTGGTAAATACCGAAACGTCGCTGGCTATGTTGAATTTAAGGTTCTGGCCTGCGTATGCTTTTTCGAAATCGGCAAGCACGGTCTGTACTTCTTTGCTTATTTCTACAGCGTTACCATCGGTTTGCTTTTGTATGGTCAAGCCAATTGCGGCCTGGCCATTAATACGTGCAAGCCGGGTTGGCTTGCGGGTTCCATCAACAACCGTAGCTACATCGCTAATTTTAACATTAGAACCGTCCTTGGAGCTTACAACCAGGTTTCTGATTTGCTCAAGGTTCTCAAACTTACCGGCTATACGGATGATATACTTGGTATTATCGTCCTTAATTTTCCCCGTAGGGAAGTCGACGTTTGCAGCCTGAATAACCTGCTGCACCTGAAGCAGCGAAATACCATACTGCTGAAGCTTTTGAGCGTTTGCCTTAATTTCAATTTCGCGCTGGTTACCACCAATCAGATCCACTTGCGCAACACCTTTAATCTGCGAGAGTTTGGATTTGATATCCTGGTCAATAAGATCGTAAAACTCAGTTTCAGGGATATTGGCATTCGCTGCAATGGTCATAATTGGGAACGAGTTCATATCGAACTTGGCAAAGCGAGGATCCTTGCTGTTTTCTGGAAGGTTTTCGTTGATAGCATTTATCTTCCGTTCGCATTCCTGAAGCGCAAGATCGGCATCAACATCGTCCTTGTACTGGATCATCACCATAGAAACACCTTCGAAGGAGTAGGAGGTAATTTTATCAATACCTTCGATAGCAGCAACAGCTTCTTCCACCTTTTTGGTAACCGAGCTCTCAACTTCCAGAGGAGCTGCACCCGGGTAAATAGTGGTTATCGTGTTTATAGGTACATCCATGGTCGGAGCCAGTTCCTTATTCAGCAGTGTATAGCTGAACAGCCCTCCAAGCGCAAGTAAAACGAATATAACAACAGGTATTGTTGTCCGTTTGATTGATATATCAGTTATTTTCATATTTTCTATCTGTTAAACTATTTATTTAACGACATTTACATCGTCGCCATCTTTCAAATTGAGCTGTCCGCTTACAATTACCTGGTCGCCTTCAACCAGACCGCTGAGTACTTCTATGAGTTTATCGTTGCTTTGTCCAACAATCAGCTCGCGGCGTATTGCTTTGCCATTTTCGACAACGTATACTACTGGGCTTTCCATACTTCCAACAATGCAACGTTTGCTGATGATCAGGTTTTCCTGGTTTTTAATGGGAAGCTCAGCTTCGGCATAAAGTCCGCTCCTGAGTTGGGCCTGTGCGTTGTTGTTCAACGTAATCTCAACATTGAATTTCATGGAAGCATCGGCTTTTTCGGTTATGGCAGTGATCTTTCCGCTGAATTTCTTATCGGGGAAAACCGACAGGTGTACAACCACGTTCTGTCCTTTGCTGATGCGGTACACTTCTTTTTCGGATATGCGAATATTGAGCTTTAGCGTGCTGTTATTCACAATTTCGCAAATTGTAGAGCCACCGGCAATAAATTGGCCGAGTGTAACATTGTCGCTATTGATGTAGCCAGAAATGGGAGCTTTAATAGCGGTATTGCTCAGTGCTTTTTGAGCCGTAGTAAGGTCTGCCTTGGCTTTCTTTAAACCAATGTTAGCCTGTTCTAAGTCGCGTTTGGTTATGGCATTTTCTACTGCAAGACGGGTAAAGCGTTCTACATCTTTCTGGAATTGTTCATAATTGGCTTCAGCTGTAAGTACGTTCGCAGCAATTACTTCATCGTCTACTTTAACAAGAACGTCGCCGGCTTTCACATGGTCGCCTTTTTCCTTGTATATTTTCACGATTTTTCCTTGGGTTTCAGATATTACATTTAACACATCGGCGGCTTCTAAAGTACCAGTGGCAATTACGTTTTCCGACATGATTCCTTTCGAAGCTTTTTCGATGGTTACAGGTATCTTTTCTATTTTACGCTGAGAGAAGGCAATGTCGTCCTGAAATTGCTTTTTGTTACTCTTTAATCTTACTACCATAAAGAAAGCAGCCATAGCTAAAACTGCGATTACAATGATGCGTGTTCTTTTGCTTTTCATATTTTCTTTTTTTTGCGTTTCATTTGTCATTCCGGCGTAGGCCGGCCTCCGTAGCTCCGTTGTTAAGGGATTCCGGCCTGCGCCGGAATGACATCTTGCGAGTGTTATCCCCTTTGAGCTTTCGCGGATGATTTATTTATTGTTTACTAATGATTTAAGATTACCCGAAGCCTTTAGCATATTGATTTCGGATGTTTTGCATTTCAGAACCTGTTGGTTGTATGAATTATCGGCTTGCAGGAAGTCCGAATTCACATTAAGAAGGTCGGCCATAGATGCCATACCTTCCTGATATTGCAACGAGGTTTGATTATATACTTTTTGAGCAAGCTCGCGGTTTTCTTTTTGTGCAGCCAGCATGTCGCGCGATGTCTGATATTCGAGGTATGCGTTGTTGTAATTCACAGTGAGCAGGTCCTGGGTTTTCAGGATGTCTTCCTGCAATTGGGCCTGCTTGAGTTTGGCTTGTTTAACCTTCGAACTGTTTACGCCCGAAGTGAAAATGGGTACCGATAAGTTCAATCCTATGGTATTCATGTTACTGAGCCTGTCGATACTTCCTGTTGTACTATATGATGAGAAGTTGAACTGTCCGAATGCTGCAAGTGTGGGATAATACTTGGCCTGACTACTTTTAATTTGTTGACCGTACACCTCATTTTGTTTCAATAGAACCTGGAAGGAGGGAACATTATTTACGCTGAAAGAAGCGTCGTTCCTGCTTGCTACAAAATCAGTGATCATCGCGGTTGTATCTATAGCAATCAGCGTGTCGGAAGGCATACCTGCAAGCGCTTTCAGGTAATTCAACTGTATGGTAATGCCATTTTGTATGGTTTGTCGGGTTACCTGCAAGTTCGAAATGCTAACTTTTAATCGGTTCACATTGGTTTCTTTTGTTAAGTCGTTTTTGTAGCTCAGCTCAGCAATGCGATGGATTTCTTTCAGGTTGTCCAATGATTTATTAATCGTTTGCAGTTGCAGCATCAAAGAGCCTGCTTGATAATAACCTGAGGCAACTTCGGCTATCACGTCCTCTTCTGTTTTTGTTTTCAGGAGAGCATACAGTTCCTTTGTTTTCTTTGCTGTTTTCAGACCAGTCCAGTACGATTGGCTGTAGATAAGCTGTGTAACTTGTATACCAGCACTGGCGGTGTATAAAGCATCCAAGCCGGAAAGTCCGTTCAGCGATCCGGTAAGCTGGTCTTTCAACGCCTGCTTGGTATCGGCGCTTACGTTTTCGTTAATTATCATGTCCAGCATGCCTCCCAATCGATCTCCGGCACCGCCAGGTATCTCAATTTCAGGAAGCATCATCTTACTATAACTTGCGGTTGCTTCTATTTGTGGAAGGCCGTTCCCTCGAACTTCCTTGTATAAATAGGAGGCTTCTTTGTGCTGCAACTCAGCTTTTTTAATATCCCGACTATGTTCCAGGGAGTAGGAGATAAGATCCGGAAGTTTGGTTTGCGCCGATAACTGGGTGCAAACCAAACTTAAACCTAGTACAGAATAAATGACGATTGTTTTGATTTTCATATGGTTATTATAATTGCAATTTGTTTTTATAAAACCGCACAGGCGGTATGTTTTTGGACAAAAAAAATATTGTTTACTTTTTAATGTTTTTATATAGTTCCCAAAATTGGCGTTCGAGCATATTAAGTGCATAGGTAATTGAACCACCCATCATCATATTAGCTACAATTCCAGTGCTTACTTGCATAAATGTAGCCACAGTAGCTCTTATATCTGTGTCCTGGCGAATTTCTCCTTTTTCTATAGCTGTTTTAATGGTTTGTTCCCATTTTCCCATTTTTCGCTTAAAAAATGTTCTTCCAATTTTTTCATAATCAGGGTAGTAACGATATGCAGAAACCATAAGCGAGATATAATTAATTGGCAGAATGATTTGCGAAGATCCGCTTTCTATTAGCATTCCATTGGTTTTTCCTTTAATTGTATCTATGGTATGTTGAATTATGTCTTTAAGCTTATCATAAGTTACATCGCTATCCTCAAGGTTTTCGAGCATATATTTATCAACAACAGCCTTGAAAAGTTCTTCTTTGCTTTCGTAATAATGATAGATTGCGCCTTTGGTGAGACCTGTAGCTTTAATAATATTGCGTATGGTTACAGCCTCGTAGTTACTGTATAAGAACATATCGTAGGCTGTTTTCAGGATAATGTCTTTTGTATCTTTCATTTGTGTTAATCTTAAAAAACCGCACAAGCGGTATGCAAAAATACGTATTATTTCTTACAGTGTTTCTTTTTTTTACTATTTTTTTTCATTAATGTAATTGATTGAATTATAATTATCTATTTGATTTAAACGGTTACTTATTGTATGCTTTTAACAAACGGTAACCAAAATTGTATATAGGTAAACACCTAAACCCTATATTATGGCAACACAAATCTTTATAAACCTTCCGGTTAAGGATCTTCAAAAATCAATGGATTTCTTTACACAACTGGGATTCAGCTTTAATCCCCAGTTTACCGACGAGAATGGCGCTTGCATGGTTATTGGCAATAATATTTTTGCCATGCTTCTGGCTGAGCCATTTTTTAAAACATTTACGAACAAACCCATTAGTAGCGCGAAGGATAGTACCGAAGTTATAATTGCAATTGATGCAGCATCGAGGTCCGAGGTAGATGAACTCGTCCGGAAAGCACAGAATGCAGGAGGACTCATTTACCGCGATCCTGAAGATCATGGCTGGATTTACGGACACAGCTTTGCCGATCTGGACGGCCATCAATGGGAGGTCGTGTACATGGACATGAGCGCCTTACCGAAGGAAGGATAGTAGCTGATATGAATTGCCACCTGCTTTAGATGGTAAGTAATAAGTGGGTCAACCTGGCTTTAGCCAAACTTTAAATAATTTCGGCTAAAGCCTTATTATTTTAATAATTACAAGCCCTTGACTAAAGTCAACGGCAATTCAACGCGCGCTTAGATTGACGGCTATAAGCCTTCGCCGGAATGACAAATCTCTTGAAAAATCATTTTGTTTAATAAAACGCGTCATTTGTTGTGAAATGTGTGAATGTTATAATTAATAATAAAAGTTTTGTAACGCACATTATTTGAAAGAGTTCCACCTTTGTAATGTAAATTATTGATTTTACCCGTCATTAAGTTCTACTTAAAGTAAAACAGTAATCAAAGTATTAGCATTTGTTTAATCATTAAAACTCAACAATTATGGGAAATCTTCTATACATTATTGCCGTAATACTAGTCATTGCATGGCTTATTGGTTTGTTCGGCTTTCATGCCGGAAGCATTATTCACATTCTTCTGGTAATAGCAGTTATAGCTGTTTTGTTACGTCTTATTTCCGGACGACGGGATATTTAGTATAAACCTTAAAACATACGATTATGAATGGAGGAAAAGTTGTAGCCAGCGTATTAGCTGGTTTAGCAGTAGGAGCCTTATTGGGAGTATTGTTTGCTCCTGCAAAAGGATCGAGCACCCGGCGCCGAATCATTAAAAAAGGTGAAGCGTATGCCGAGAACATAAAAGAATCCATCGGCGATTTGAAAGATGATATCTCCGAAAAGATTGACATGGCTAAGGAAGAAGCTACACGATTTGCCAGCGAGAAAATTAAAGCTGCAAAACGAGCAATGTCCTAGCGGAAGAACGATTAAATTCATATAAAACCAGATTTGCATATGGAAACTGACGTGCTAGAACCCAAACCTTCGCTAAAGAAGGGCTATTCGGTTTACGATTCTCTGTTATCTACATCTGATTTGCCACTGCTCATTGAAAAGTTAAGGAACGACTCTCCAAAAGCGAGGAGAAAAGGACTGAATTCAATGATACTGTTGAAAAAACCGGATCGGCAGCTTGTTCTCACAACAATGAAAAAGAACGTGGAAATTGAATCCTTTCAATCGAGTGCTTCAGTTACATTTCAGGTCGTTCAGGGGAAATTGAAGTTCAGAACAAGTAAGGAAACGGTTATGCTTGAACGTGGACAAGTGCTTACATTACACGAAAATGTGAAGTATTGTCTGGCTGCTATCGACGAAAGCGTTGTATTGCTTACTGTTTCTACTGCCATTTTTGAACCATCCCCAAATTAGTTGGTACAATGTTTCTCAAATCATCATCCTTGTGAATAACAATGGTAAAGAAATAAAACTTCCGTTTTATGCAAAGGCATCGATCATTTTAATTGGTTTGTATGCCTTTGTTTACATATTGTACTTAGCTCAAGGCATAATTCTGCCATTGATTTTTGCCGCTATTGCTGCCAGCTTGCTCCATCCGGTAGTAAATAAATTAATACAGTGGCGCATGAACCGGGTTTTTGCTATTGTACTTACAATTACCATGGCTATTTTGGTTTTCGCAGGTATTGCCTTGTTCTTGTTTTCCAAAACCGGAATGTTAAGCGAATCGGTTCCAAAGCTAATTGATAAACTGGCCGATGTTGTTAACCAGGCAACCACATATGCTTCCGGACACTTTGATATAAGCGAGAAAAAGATAAATAACTGGGTAGAAAAAACACGGGGTGAAATGCTGAATACGAGCAGTGCCTTTATTGGAAAGACAATAATTGGTGTTGGCAGTGGCTTAATACTCTTGCTTTTAATTCCTGTCTACATTTTTATGATTTTGTTCTATCACCCGTTGGTTCTCGAATTTTTTAGCCGCTTATTCGGAGCTGACCGTCGAGTTGAGGTACATGGGATAATTTCAGACATTAAAATGCTTATTCAGCGATATTTAGTGGGCTTAATGATGGAAACCGGAATTATTGCAATCCTGTTTACGACAGGTCTGCTTATTCTTGGTATCGATTATGCTATTTTTTTCGGTGTTTTGGGAGCATTCCTGAATCTAATTCCATATGTGGGTGCATGGATTGCTGCAGCGTTGCCCATGCTGGTTGCAGTTGCAACTAAGCCTTCCTTGTGGTATGCTTTGCTGGTAATGGGTGTTTACATTGTTGTTCAGTTTATCGATAATAATATAATTGTTCCTCGTATTGTAGCTTCTCAGGTTCGCATAAATGCACTCGTATCCATATTTGTAGTTATCGCTTTTTCGGCATTGTGGGGAATTCCTGGTATGTTTTTATCCATACCTCTAACTGCCATTGTGAAACTTATTTTTGAGCATATTGAGCAGCTGAAACCCTGGGGATATTTGTTAGGCGACGATATGCCCGTAGTAGACACTCCAAAACCCCGCGTGAAAAAAGAGACTCCCTAATTAAAGCTTTAGTATTATGAAGAAAGTATTAATAACGCTCGATTTTGATCCTACGGCCCGTAAAGTGGCCCAGGCTGGTTATGAATTAGCCCGTGGAATCGGGGCTGAAGTTTTTCTACTCCATGTTACCGTAGACGATACCTATTATTCTTCGCTTGATTATTCGCCAATTACTGGTTTTACCGGGTATAGCGAAGCCACATTTTCCCAAATGGTAAATGCCGATGAGCTTTCTAATGCAGCGCAGTACTTCCTCGATAATTTTAAGAAATACCTGGGCGACGAAAGTATCCGTACCATTGTAGAAAAGGGCGATACAGCCGGGGGAATAATTAATACTGCCGCCCGTATTAGAGCCGATATTATTGTTATGGGTACGCACAGCCGTCGTTGGCTTGACCAGATCCTCATGGGAAGCGTTTCAGAAGAGATTCTGCATCGGTCGTCTGTACCTCTGTTTATTGTACCTACAAAGAAAATAGATACGGGTAAATAATTTGAAGATTACAATTTGCAAACAATCATTAATCAATTTTATTATGAAGACATCGTTCCTTTATACAAAAATACTTATCGTTGGAATATTGCTGTTTAGCTTACAGTCGGGCTCGTTTGGACAAACGAATACCCAAACCGGGCAAAAGCAGAAAGTATATACCTGCCCCATGCATCCCGATGTTCATCAAACAAAGCCAGGGAAATGCCCACGATGCGGGATGACACTCGAACTGCAAAAGGAGCCTCAGCAAGCTACGCCTAAGGATCGAACCAAAATGAAGAAGGAAATTATGGACACCGCCAGTATTAACCGCCATAAACACATACAACGAGACACTTCGCATATGAAGAAAAGAATGAAACCTGACTCAATTAAGCATATGATGGACAAATAAACAACAGCAGAGCACCTTTCGGATAAACCGGAAGGTGTTTCTTTTTGCGGCTAAGTGTGAATTTTGTAACTAAATGCAAAACGCATGTAATACTATTCATAATAATAGCGCAGACCTTTGTATTACTGTTTTTCAGTAATGAAATGTAACGAAATGTAGCAAGTATGAGAAAATTGTTGATTGTTGTATTACTTACCTTATTGGTGTTGCCGGTTGTAGCCCAGAGTCCATTAGCTAATGGACGAAAACAATTAAACGTAGGAGTTGGAACCTCCGGATGGGGTATTCCCATTTATGTAGGAATGGATTTCGGTGTAGGAAAGGATTTTACACTAGGTTTCGAAGGATCGTTCAGGTTCTACAACGAAAGACTAGGTGGAAAACGTTATAACAGCACAATCATCGGAATTTCAGGAAATGGGAATTATCATTTCAATACACTGCTTAACATTCCAAGCGAATGGGATTTCTATGCCGGACTAAACCTGGGCTTTTTCATTTGGTCAACTCCTTCCAATTATCCGGGTGATGGTTCTTCAGGTCTTGGCCTGGGCCTTCAGGTGGGCGGGCGATACTTTTTTCAACCCAACTTAGGGCTCAATATTGAATTCGGCGGAAGTAATGCCTTTGCGGGCGGCAAGTTTGGAATCACCTACATTTTCAGGTAAAACAGTTAATGGCTGATTATTAAAACCAGCCCGACCAATAGTAATAATTTAAAATCGAGCAATATGAAAAAAGGAAATAGATTTAAAATGGCCATTGTAGCAGCATTTGTTATGCTAACTGCAAATTTTGCCGTAGCGCAGGACGATTCGAACCATGCACCGGTTCTTGAACTGGGTTTTCGTTATATGCCCACATTTTCGTCCATTGACGTACAAACATCCAACGGAGATGTGATTAACGGTTCAGTTAAAGTACGTCATGGATTTGGAGTGATGTTGGGAATTAACTTCGGACAGCATGTGGGAATACAAAGCGAAGTTAATTATTACCAGGTTTCGCAGGATTATAGAGACAATAGCCTGGATCGCACGGTAAAGCTTCGTTATATCAATATCCCTGTTTTGCTTTCGCTAAATACGAATAAAGCAGGCATCGTAAACCTGAATTTTGTGGCTGGTCCTCAATTTGGTGTTAATGTAGGTTCGCGCCTCAATACCTCGGGAACTGATAATACAGGAACCTTAAACGCTACTGTAGCAATGAAAAAGGGCGATATTGGTTTTGCATATGGTGCAGGCCTTGGCATTGGTAACCATAATGTTCGACTGGACCTAGGTTATAGAGGCTTTTTCGGCTTCGTGAAAATGAACGATGATGCGGGAGAAGGATCCTACAATGTGGTTGTTAATGCATCCCGCCAATCGCATGGCGCTTATGTTGGAATTACTTTCCTATTTTAGTTAAATAGTCAAATAGTTAAGAGTTAATAGTTGATCGATTAGAACGATTCATTGTTAACTCTTAACTAATCAGTATTTTCACCTTCGTTGCAAACCCCTAACTAGTCATATATGCAAGATACCGATAAATCATCCGAAGCTAATACTTTAATAAAGACTCCCGACGCATACCCGCCTACGCAGGATCGTTATGAGGACCATCTTTCTGCTGCCGGGGAAAATGCATTGATAAACACGGCTGAGGAGCAGGCGCTTCTTTTGGCAGAACAGAAACGAAGGTATAACGAGATATTGAAGAATGAAGGGATCCAGGAAACTTTCCACGAGAGTTTTGAGGATCTTTTTTATTATGCCCCTGTGCCATATTTTGTTCTCGATAATGAGGCCCGGATCATTCAGGTAAATCTGAGTGGCTCGAAAATAATGCATTTGGATATGGCGGATCTCATAAATAGTAATTTCCGCCGGTTTGTAGCGCAAAATGATTTGCCGGTATTTGGTGATTTGTTCGGCGAGGTTTTATCAACGGGTTACCCCCATTCAGCAGCGTTTACCTTATTAACTCCCGAAAATAACGAGGTGGTTGTGCATGCGCAGTGCATTGCTTCTAAGGAAAACAACAATTGTTATCTTACATTGCTTGATATCACTACGCAAAAGAACGATGAAGATAAGCTTCGAACCATAGCTACACGATATAAAAGGCTTTTCGAATCGGCAAAGGACGGGTTACTGATCATGGATGCCGAAAATTGCCAGGTTATAGATGTAAACTCGAGTCTGATAGCCATGCTCGGAAGCTCTTATGATGAATTGCTTGGTAAGAAACTGTGGGAGTTTGACGTTTTTGCGAACGATCCTGTAGTTAAGGATGCGCTATTAGAATTGCAGGTGAATGGCTATGTAAAGCTTGATGACGTTGCAATTGATACGCCTGAAGGGCCAATTATTGCTGAAATTGTCAGTAATGCATTCATGATTGAAAACAAAAAGATGATTCAATGCGATATTCGCAATGTTACTGATCGCAAGAAAACCGAACAGACACTGAGGGACAGTGTTTCTAAACTTCGGGAAACCAATAGCCATAAGGATAAGTTTTTTTCGATAATAGCGCATGATCTTCGCAGGCCTTTCGGATGTATTATTGGCTACAGCAATCTGCTTGCTGAATATGTTCATGAAAGGAAATTCGAAAAGGTTGAAGAATATGCAGCTGTAGTCCAGAATTCATCATGGCGGGCTCTGGACTTGCTAATGAATCTCATTGAATGGTCGCAATCGCAAATGGGACGAATATCCTTCAATCCCGCCAATATTGAACTTTCGTCTGTCGTTAGCGAGGTAGCCGAGTTGTCCCGCGACTATGCGAGGCAAAAGTCGATTCGCATCTCGTGGAATATCCCCGATAATATTACATTTTATGCCGACCGGACCATGGTTTGTATTGTACTGCGCAACCTTGTTTCTAATGCCATTAAGTTTACCAATCAGGGCGGGAATGTTGTTGTCAATGCCAGCCACACACCCCATGAAATCCTGTTTTCGGTTAACGACGATGGGATAGGGATTGATTCTGCTACACTCGGGAAGTTATTTCGCTCGGACGAAAGGTTTACCAGCAATGGTACGCAGCGGGAAATGGGAACAGGTCTTGGCTTATTGCTTTGCAAAGAGTTCGTTGAAAAGCATGGCGGCAAAATATGGGTTCAGAGCGCTCCCGGACGTGGTAGTTCGTTCTACTTTACCATTCCTGTTCCAATTAACAAATCATCATCGGAAATTTAACAAAAGTGGGAAACGTGTAATTCATTATCAGTTTTATATAACATTAATAGCGATTCAGTTAACGAAATTTGTATAACAATTTCATGTTAAACCAAAAGTATGAAAGTATGAAAAAGATAATTCTTTCGCTCATTGTAGCCACTATAGGCATTTGTGGCGCAATCAAAGCTCAGAAACCCGCTCCTGTGCTCAGCGATAAAGCAGGTTGGCATAAGATTGCAGAAACAACCGTGGATTTTAACAAGGAACGCGACGAAGTAAGCGTGTTGATATCCGATAAGTTTGCCTTTTTAAAGTTTAAAGTGCTGGATGCTTCTATAAATCTTACTAAAATGGAAGTATATTTCGAAAACAACGAAAAACAGGACATTGGCATCAATATGCCGTTGAAACCTGAAGGAGAAAGCCGAATCATAGAACTAAAGGGCGGCGAACGGTCCATCAAAAAGATAGCATTTGAGTACAAAACCATTTCCAATAATAAAGACGAAAAAGCCAAAGTTCAAATTTGGGGTTCAAAAACAAATAGCGATAAATTGTAGAGATCAATTCTTTTGTTTATTCGAGCCGCTTTGCTGTGTAGTAAGGCGGCTTTTTTAATAAATTCTCTCATGGGTAAAAGGTACGCGCGTGCTAAAAGCATGATAACTTCCAATGTAAGTGATTCTTTAAATAATAAGTCATTCAAGGTATGGCGAAGTTTTTTTCTCGAAGTTGCTGACTTAACGCGGTTTTCTAACCGTTTTTTTTACGAGGTCTTCCGCCTCCCTTTCGAATTGGACGAACTCGCTAAACAATGCTACCACATTGGATACAAAACCTTACCACTGGTGGGTATTACCGGGTTCATAATGGGGCTGGTACTTACTATTCAGTCGCGGCCTACCCTGGTTGAGTTTGGCGCCGAATCGTGGCTGCCTGCAATGGTTGCAATCTCTATTATACGCGAAATAGGGCCTGTTCTTACGGCATTAATAACAGCCGGGAAAGTAGGATCCGGTATTGGCGCGGAATTAGCATCCATGAAGGTGACCGAGCAGATTGATGCAATGGAAGTTTCGGGGATCAATCCGTTCAAATACCTTGTTGCTACTCGTGTATTGGCTACAACGTTAATGGTTCCGTTGCTTACTGTGTTTTCGGATGCCATTGGCTTACTTGGTTCTTACATGGCCGTGAATATAAAGTCGGACGTGAGTTTTTATCTCTTTGTATCCCAGGCTTTCGCAGCAGTGGAATTTATCGATTTGTTTCCAGCACTCATAAAAACGTTCTTCTTTGGTTACGCGGTTGGGATTATCGGGTGTTTTAAGGGATACTATTCCGAACGCGGCACCGAAGGGGTTGGCGCTTCAGCAAACTCGGCTGTTGTATTCAGTTCGCTGCTGATCTTTATTATTGATATGATTGCCGTTCAAATTACAAGCATATTCATTAAATAGATGGAAGAGGTAATTAAAATAAGGCATTTACGAAAGTCATTCGGTACCCATGAGGTGCTAAAGGATATTAGCCTTTCGTTAGCGAAAGGGGAAAATCTTGTAGTCCTTGGTAAATCAGGTACCGGAAAATCGGTACTCATCAAATGCATGGTGGGTCTTATAATTCCGGATGAAGGAAGTATAGACATTTTGGGAGAGGATGTATTTTCGCTTGATGACCAGGCTCTCAATGAGCTTCGTGTCAAGGTAGGCTTTCTTTTCCAGGGTGCAGCATTGTACGATTCGATGACAGTGCGCGAAAATCTCGAATTCCCATTACGCAGTAAGAAGAAAATAACACAGGAAGAGAAGGATAGAAGGGTACTGGAGGCATTGGATAATGTGGGACTTGCCGAAGCGATTGATAAAATGCCCTCAGAGCTTTCCGGTGGAATGCGGAAGCGCATTGGTCTGGCTCGAACGCTTATTCTGAAGCCTAATATTGTGCTATACGACGAGCCTACTACAGGCCTCGATCCGATTACTTCGCGCGAAATCAGCCAGTTGATCCTTCAGGTGCAAAAAAAATATAATACGGCATCTCTTATTATTACGCACGATCTGGAATGCGTGCGGATTACAGCAAACCGTATAATGATAATCGACGAAGGGGAATGTATTGCCGAAGGAACATTTGATGAATTGTACCGGTCAGGCGATCCGCTTGTACGTTCCTTCTTTACCAGTTTAAACAGTGAATGATAAACAATTACTTTATGAAACGAGCAAATAGCAATAAAATCAGACTGGGGATATTTGTTACTTTAGGGACAGCCTTATTGATTATAGGCATTTATTTTATTGGCGAGCGGCACCAGTTGTTTAGCAGTACGTTTCGTGTAAGTGCTGTGTTTAAGGATATTAGCGGTTTGCAGATTGGAAATAACGTGCGCCTTGCAGGTATTAATATCGGTGTAATTGAGGATATCGAAATGATTGCCGATACTGCGGTTCGAGTTGATGTAATTATTAATGAAGATGCACGAAAGTTTATCCGCAAGGATTCGCGGGCTACCATTGGTTCCGAAGGTTTAATGGGCAACAAGGTATTGGTTATACTTCCAGGCTCGCCAGGCGCTGAGAACATAAAGGACCGCGACTTCCTTGAAGCCAACCTCCCGGTAAGCATCGACGACCTGATGGCCAATTTCCAGGTTACCAGCAGCAATATGGCGTACATTACCGACGACCTCTCGGTTATTACTTATAACCTTAGCTCCGGAAGGGGAACAATAGGACGCCTTCTAATGGATACTGTTATGGCTGAAGAATTTGAGAAGACGCTCATCAATATAAAGCAAGGAGCAGGCGGTCTTAAAAGAAATATGGATGCTGCAAGCCGTAGTTTTCTTTTAAGAGGCGGTATTCGCCGTATGGAACGCGAGAAAGAAAAAGCGGCCGAGGAAAAAAAGAAGGAACAGGAGAAAAAAGCCAAGGAGGAAGAAAAGAAAGCCAAGGAAGAGGAGAAGAAAGATAAGGATGCCAAAAAGAAGGATTAATCGCGATTTAGGAAATTGAGGCGTTGACTAGTCCCACACATACTTCCAACTGCCATCTGCTTGTTTTTTCCATACGGTATGAAAAATTCCGGTGAATTCAACGGGTTCTACATTATCTTTCAATGCTTTCCATGTATATTTTCCGTAGGTATAAGCGAGATCGCCCGATTGGGAGACATTTATATGATCAGGTGCCCATTCTAGAGTGGTATTGAGAAGATGCTTGTTCTTGTAATATGTTTTTATGTTTTCCCTGCCTATAATCAAGGTGTCGTTTTCCCTTTTGATTACTGCATCTGGCGCGGCATAGAAATAAAATGCTTCAGCAATTCCTTTATCAACGGTCATTTTCTGGAAATCTTTTTCTGCCTGGCGAATTTCATTCTTTACCTCCTCTGTGCTTTGGGTATGGGTACAAAAGGTAAGCAGATATGCGGACAACATGAATAAGGTAGTTTTCATATGCGTTCTGTTCAAATTGAAGATCTAATTTAATGTTTTTTCTTTAGTTAACAAGGAGTTATAAAGTTGTTGTTTTCCTCTGCTACATTAAAAAATGTGTGAAAAATATAAACCTTTCTAAAAAAGATATAACAGGAAAGCGCTTTATCAGCTGTACTTTTAACTGTCTTTTATAAACAAAATCTAAACATCGCTGCTATGGAAACTTTACAAATAACCGACACGATTTATCAACAAAAGGAAGAAAGCACAACAGCTTCAGTTTTCAATTTCAAACAACAATGCAATGTGTTGAAAGATAAGTTTATCAGGAAATATCCTGTATTAAACATGGACGACCTTAACTGTGGAAATGGAAACCAGGAATCGATGATGGACCGGTTACAACGTAAGCTCGGTATGTCGCACGACGAATTGTACAGAATTATCGTAAATCTTCAATAATGCTGTTTTGAAATTTAGGTATGATTTAAAATGAGGAAAACCGGGGTCTGCGCTCCGGTTTTTTATTTCCGGATATAGGAACAATGTAATAAAATCAGAAAATTCTGTAATACTCTCTTCGGAGAATCTTTGGAAATTTAGAACTTATCAAGTTTTAAATAGAAAACATATGAACACGTTCACCACCAAAGATAACACGATAATTTATTATAAGGACTGGGGTTGCGGTAAGCCCGTAATATTCAGTCATGGATGGCCGTTGAATTCCGATGCATGGGAGTCGCAGATGATATTTCTTGCAACACATGGATTCCGTTGCATAGCGCACGACCGACGGGGACATGGCCGCTCGGAGCAGCCTTGGGATGGTAATGACATGGATACCTATGCCGACGATCTGGCCGAACTCATCGAATTCCTCGATTTGAAAGCAGTAACCCTTATTGGTCATTCTACAGGTGGGGGCGAAGTGGTGCGATATATTGGACGACACGGAACATCCCGTGTTTCGAAGGTTGTGCTCGTTGGAGCAGTTACGCCGATTATGGTTGCGACGGCTGCAAATCCCAATGGCCTGCCCATCGAAAAGTTTGACGAAATACGTGAGGGCGTTCTCGAAGACAGGTCGAAGTTTTTCAAAGACCTTACCATTCCTTTCTTTGGGGCAAATAAAGGTGGACATAAGGTAAGCCAGGGAATTATGGACGCTTTCTGGTTTCGAGGTATGCAGGGCGGGCTAAAAAATGAATACGATTGCATTAAGGCTTTTTCAGAAACTGACTTTACCGCCGATCTCGAAAAGGTTAATGTTCCTACGCTCATCATTCATGGCGACGACGACCAGATTGTACCCATCGAAACGACTGCTAAAGCAGCGGTCAGCCTTATTAAAACCGCTATACTTAAGGTTTACGAAGGAGGACCACACGGTTTGGCTGATACGCATAAGGATCAGTTGAACGATGATCTGCTGGGTTTTCTAAAAGCTTCTTAAATGGATTAAACTGAAGGATGATGATAAAAAAGATTGAATTTGTGCCAGTTACCGAGTCGAATACTTTACGCGACAAGCTGGAAGAAATGGTAAACCAGGGATGGGAGATTAAGGGATTTGTGACTTTTAGCGCTACTTCGGATCCTCATCAGTCGTTTGCAGTGATGGAGCGTCCATTTGCCGACGATGCTATAACCGATACCGAATTCGGTGCTACTGAGCGGCCCATAGAACATTCATTTAACCCTGAACCGCCTAAGCCTGAAGTGTCGATAAGTGTTGGAGAAGCCTGATATTTATGGATATTATCCGCAGAAAGCTCAGGGAAAATACCGAAATGAACGAGGAAAAAAGGAAGCGCAGGGTTCTTAACCGTCAGGTGCACATGGCCAATGAGAGAACGTTTCTGGCCTGGATAAGGACCGGTATTGGCGTTATGGCCTTTGGCTTTGTAGTTGTTAAATATGCATTGTTTGTAAGGCAAATGTCCAATATCATTGATAAGTCAACCTCGGCAGTTATCTTTCCTGCTTCTCATGGCTATTCGGCTTTTCTTGGGGTTTTGTTGGTTGCATTGGGCGCCATCATGTGTTTTTTGGGATATATCCGATATAAAAAAGTAGAGAAACAAATTGATGAAGAGACTTTTATACCCACATCAGTACTGGATGTCCTGCTCACGCTTTCGGTGCTTGCAGTGGGCATATTCTTAGTTATTTATTTGATTTATAGTATTTAATTGCATAATTATGAGTTATTACCGATTATTTTCTTCTAAAAAAGTAGGTGCTATTGAGGTTAAGAACCGCATTGTGATGTCGCCTATGACTCGTTGCCGCGCTATTGGCAATGTTCCTAATGCATTAATGGCCGAATACTACCGCCAGCGGGCAAGTGCGGGACTAATTATTACGGAAGGCACAGCTCCTTCGCCCAATGGGCTTGGGTATGCGCGTATCCCCGGTATTTTCAGTCAGCAACAAGTTGAAGGCTGGCGATTGGTTACGTCTGCCGTGCATCAGAACGGTGGGCTTATTGTGGTTCAGCTCATGCATACCGGGCGAATAAGCCACCCTTTGAATATGCCACGTGGTGCTCGCATTATTGCTCCATCTGCTGTAAAACCTGCCGGACAAATGTGGACGGATGCCGAAAGACAACAGGATTATCCTGTTCCGCAAGAGATGACGGCTAAAGATCTTCAAAATACAAAAGAAGAGTATGTAACTGCTGCCAAAAATGCCATTGATGCAGGTTTCGATGGTGTGGAATTGCATGGGGCCAATGGTTATTTGCTGGAACAATTCCTTTCGCCTCATACCAATATGCGTACCGACCAATATGGAGGCACTATCGAGAATCGCTGCCGGTTTGTTCTTGAGGTTACATCTGCCGTAGCCGATGCTATTGGTAATGACAAGCTGGGTATCCGATTTTCGCCATATGGCGTAAACGGCGATATGCATCCTTATCCTGAAATCAGCGAGACGTACCATTACCTGGCCAAACAGCTCAATAATACGGGTATAGCGTATATTCATTTTGTCGATCATTCATCAATGGGCGCACCCGAAGTTCCTCTTGAAATAAAAACATTGATCCGCAGCAACTTTAATGGGATAATAATTCTGTCGGGTGGATATAACAAACAACGTGCTGAAGAGGATCTGGAAAATGGACTGGGTGACTTGGTTTCATTTGGACGTCCGTTCATTAATAATCCCGACCTGGTGGAACGTTTCAAGAACAACTGGCCGTTATCGGAAGATTTAAACAGTCAATTATTCTACTCGGCTGATGAATTGGGGTATACCGATTATCCATTTTACAAAGCGCCTTCGCCTCAATATACGTAGCATATGGATTTTGTAGACTATTATAAAATATTAGGTATAGATAAAAATGCTACCGAAAAAGACATTAAAAATGCATATCGCAAGTTGGCAAGGAAGTATCATCCCGACTTGAATCCCAATGATAAGGAAGCAAAGATGAAATTCCAGCAGATTAACGAAGCCAACGAAGTACTGAGCGACCCTGAGAAACGGAAGAAGTACGATCAATACGGTAAAGACTGGCAGCATGCCGAACAGTTCGAAAGTGCACGGCAGCATCAGGAACAATCGGTCAATGCCGGGGGCCAGTCTTATACATGGTCGAACAATGATGAGGATTTCTCTGATTTTTTTACTTCCATGTTCGGAGGGCGCACCGGAAGCGGCCAGCGAAGTCAGGTAAAGTTCCGCGGTGAGGACTACAGCGCGGAACTTCAGCTTGACCTCTCAGATGCCTCTCAAACGCATAAGCGTACGCTTACTGTAAATGGGAAAAATATCCGGATTACTATTCCTGCCGGGGTTGAGAATGGCCAGACTATCAAGATTGCCGGACATGGCGGCGCAGGAGTGAATGGCGGTCCCAATGGCGACTTGTATATTACTTTCTCCATTGCGAATCATCCCCATTTTAAACGTATGGGCGATAATCTGTATACTACCGTTCCGCTGGACCTTTATACAGCTGTTCTTGGCGGCGAAATCATACTGGAAACGCTTACAGGCAAAGTAAAGGTAAAGGTGAACCCCGAAACCCAGAATGGCACTAAAATTAAGCTGAAGAACCAGGGCTTTCCTGTGTACAAAAAGGAAGGTCAATTTGGCGATCTTTATGTAACCTTTTCTATTATAGTCCCCGCCAACTTAACGGATAAGGAACGTGAGCTATTTACGGAGTTATCAAAGCTTTCAATCCTTAAAAGTGCATAGTTAAACAGTTGTATTGATGCTAATCAGTTTAAACCTTCATAAAAAGTGAATAATAAACAAGATGATAATACATCCGCTGGAGATTCCCTAACTTTAATAGACGCAAGGGAATTCTGCATTCATCATAACATTGATGTTTCTTTTATTGATACAATTCAGGATAATGGATTGATTGAAACAACAGTTATTGAAGAGACAATCTTTGTACATCCTTCTCAATTACAGCTTTTGGAGAAAATCGCCCGCTTGCATTTCGATCTGAGCATTAATATGGAAGGAGTAGAAACCATTATAAACATGTTGCAACGCATCGAAAGCCTTCAGAACGAGATTAAAATACTCTGGAACCGACTTCGTTTTTACGAAAGTGTTGATTAGAACAGTAATAATGTTGTAAATTTATACGAGAAAATTTAAACCGATTACCGACAATGAAATATAGTATATCCCTCTGTTTATCTGTTATATTGATTATATTCCTATGGAGTTGTAATACTGGCAATACAAACAAAGGAGTGTCAATCTCTACGGAAGACACTACAATGATTACAAAAGATACGATAAAGGAAATACAGCAGCCAATTGCTCATGACGAGGGCGGCATTCATTACAAAACCTACAACAACAATACATACAATTACAGTGTTGATTATCCGCAAGACATCCTGTTTCCGCAAGGCGAATCGGGCAGTGGCGATGGCCAGATCTTCAAGTCGAAGGACGAAACATGCACTTTGTGGGTATACCGGGACTTCCGCGATAACATGAGCGAAGCGGGCTACACCATTGAAACGGCTTATAAACAGGATACCGAAAAAGACAATGCCGATCATCCGAAACGGGAGATCACCTACAAACATGCCGACAGCAATTCCTATGTAATATCAGGGCTCGATGGCAATAAAATCTTTTACCAGAAAACAATCATGAAGGATAAGCAGCTTGTAACCTTTCTTCTTGAATACAAAAAGAAGGATAAAGCGCAATACCAGGCCATAACGGAGCATATATCCCGCTCGTTCCGCTGAGTTATTGTTGATCGTATCGTATAACCTGCGTAGGACAATCGTTTGCTGCTTCTATAATCTGATCTTCATAAGCATTAAAGTCTGCGTCGTTTTTTACTTCCATTTTATCAGGAATTTCAAATACTTCAGGGCAAACCGCTTCACATGCTCCGCATGATATACATACATTATCGGTTTCGTCGAGCCAAACACTAGTAATAGCCATAATCTTTGAGTTAAATAATAAATGAGTACACTTTATTAATGCTAAATGCCTGCAAATACTAAATTTGAAAGCTTTATGAAGAAACAAAACGCGCGGTTTGAATGTTTACACGTGAAGTCAATTAATAATCCCCCAACACATTAAAAAACTACAGAAATGAAAAGAATTGGCATTATCGGGGGCTTGGGCCCCGAAGCTACTATCGATTATTACAAAGAGCTGATCAGCGCTTTTAAGGGAGACAGTATTGATTTGAACTACCCTGAAATTATTATATATAGCGTCAACATGTCCGTATTTATAGCGCTGATGAAGGCGAAGCAATACGACGATGCTGCTGCGCTTTTACTGGAGAAGATTACCGCATTGAAAAGTGCCGGCGCCGAATTTGCTGCTTTAAGTGCCAATACTCCACACTTACTATTCGATCAATTGAAGGCGCAGTCGCCAATACCATTATTAAGTATTGTTGACGCTGCGTGCGAAGAGGCATTAAGGAAAGGACTCAAGAGACCTGGCTTGTTTGGCACGGGTTTCACTATGGATGCTTCATTCTATCCTGATGTATTCAGTAAATACGGCATAGAAGTAATTGTACCAGACCATGCAGATAGGGAATTGATCAATCATAAACTTTTTACCGAAATTGAAGTAGGCGTTTTTACTGATTCCACAAGGCGAATGCTCATCTCGATTATAGAAAAAATGGTAGAAGAAAAGCATATTGATTCTCTCATCCTCGGCTGTACTGAGTTCCCATTAATTTTAGCTGACTGCTCATATGCCGGAATTCCCATGCTTAATACAACCCGGATTCATGTAGATGCCATTGTAAAATATTGTTTAAATCAGGACTAATACTTTATATTATGGAAACATTACTGCTCAAAGGAGATATAACACAATACCTGTTTACTCATCTCAAAAACTGGAACCTGGACGACACCTCTATAAAGCGAACATTTGTATTTAAGACGTTTGTAGATGCATTTTCGTTTATGAGTGCCGTAGCGCTTGAAGCTGAAAAAATGGATCATCACCCGGACTGGAGTAATAGTTACAACCAGGTAAGTATCTCGCTGCATACTCACTCGGCAAGCGGAATAACGCAGAAGGATTTTGATCTGGCCGGCAAAATAGATAAAGTTTACAAACGCTTCGAATCGTCGCCTGCAAATTAAACAACCCGGAAGAGGGCTCCGGGTTGTGTGTGGTAGTGTAATGTCACTACCTATGCTGAGGTAATGTTAACATTATCCCTCTTTGCTTACGAGTGTTTGTTCCTGCAAATAATTTTGAATTCCCATCTGTTTAATTTGTTCCAACTGTGCTTCAATCCAGTCGATATGCGCTTCCTCCTCTTTAAGGTTTTCTTTTAAGAGTTCCATTGTTCCAGCATCACCAGCCTCTGTGGCAAGTTTTATCCCTTCGTTGTAATTTTTAATTGCAATTTCTTCGGCCAGCCAATCGTTGGTATGCTGGTCCTCTACCTGGGAACCAATGTTCAGTTTGTTTAAATTACTTACAATGGGCATTCCTTCAAGAAAAAGAATGCGTGCAATCAATTTTTCGGCATGACGCATTTCTGTAATTGCCCTTTTTTCGATTGCTTTGTGGAGACGTTCGTATCCCCAATTATCACACATTTCTGCATGCAGCATGTATTGGTTAATTGCAGTCAACTCGTCAGCAAGAATAGCATTAAGCTTTGCAATTACACTATCGTTTCCTTTCATACTATGGGTTTAAATTGATTGAATTTACCAGTTTAATTTATACATAATTTAATAGTCATCGCGGTCTTCCTCCATGTTGTCATGATCGTCGCCTCCGATGCTGTAGTAGTTGTTTTCTTCATCTTCACTACCAATATCCTCCTGATCATCGTCGAGTTCAGATCCCGGAATATCCAGATATTCATCCAATATATCGTCCTCGTTATACCTGGCGACAGACTTTTTCCTGGTTACCGATATTTTCCTTTTAGGATTTTTTAGTTCGGCAACATTTCCAGGTTCAATATCTTCTTTCTGCCCCTGCCGGTAAATATCTTCTTCTTCGGAGTATGGTCGATATGCCGGATAGGCATTAGCTTTGGATGACGTAACCACAGTTGCCCTTCTGTTTTTTATTACTGATTTTCTCATCTCGTCTTGATTTTAGTTTTTGAAGTAGGTTAACTTTTAAAGATTTGCTAATTAAAAGTACTAAAATCAATAGCGGAGAGCATTACACAATTTTGAAGATGATTTACAGAATTCACACTTTAACGATGTGCCGAGTATCAATATGTCAATGTGCCGATTTGTCGATTCGACAATGTTGGTGTCGGAATTTGAATAGAATTTTTCTAATTAATAAATATATTGTCTTATCGTCTAATTGGAACATTGACCCATTGGCATATTGACAGGTCACACCATCTTTCTCGCATCAACCCATTCCGTAAATTGCTCGTCGGTTACAAGACCCAGTTCCATTGCGGATTCGCGTAGGGTTTTATTGTCGTGTAGGGCTTTTTTCGCTATTTTTGCAGCATTCTCGTAACCAATGTGGGGATTCAGTGCAGTTACAAGCATTAATGAATTCTCGAGATGTTTGCTTATTGCATCATAATTGGGTTCTATACCTTCCGCACAATTGTCATTAAATGAGATGCAGGCATCGCCTAATAAACGGGCCGATTGCAGAACATTGGCAGCAATTAATGGCTTAAAAACATTAAGCTCGAAATGCCCCATTGCTCCGCCAACGCTTACAGCAACATCATTGCCCATTACCTGTGCACATACCATTGTTAATGCTTCGGGTTGCGTGGGATTTACTTTACCAGGCATAATGGATGAGCCCGGTTCGTTGTCGGGGATTATGATTTCTCCTATACCACAGCGTGGCCCTGAGCTAAGCATACGAATATCGTTGCCCACCTTCATAAGTGAAACAGCAGAACGCTTGAGCGCACCACTCAGCTCAACCATGGCATCATGGGCCGCCAATGCCTCGAATTTATTAGGAGCCGAAACAAATGGAAAACCTGTAAAGTCGGCAATCTTTTGAGCTACCAATGTGGCATACCCCGTAGGTGTATTAAGACCGGTTCCAACGGCTGTACCACCAAGAGCAAGTGCCCGGACGCCTTCCAATGCTTTTCTAATGGCAACCATCGAATTATTTATTTGCTGCACATAGCCTGAAATCTCCTGGCCCAGGGTGAGGGGAGTAGCATCCATAAAATGTGTACGACCCGTTTTTACTATATTTGCAAAAGCCTCTGACTTTTTGGTGAGCGTGGCGCTTAGTTTTTCCATGCCAGGGAGCGTAACATCAACTACCATCTTGTATGCAGCTATGTGCATGGCGGTAGGGAACGTATCGTTGGACGATTGGGATTTATTCACATCGTCATTCGGGTGCAGAATCTTCTTTTCGTCGGTTAACTTTCCACCGTTTAATACGTGTGCGCGATTGGCAATCACTTCGTTCACATTCATATTACTTTGTGTTCCGGAGCCTGTTTGCCATATAACCAGCGGAAACTGGTCATCAAGCCTGCCCTCCAATATTTCATGGCAAACTTCAGTTATCATGTCCCGCTTTTTCTCTGTTAAAACGCCCAGTTCGTGATTGGTGTAAGCAGCAGCTTTTTTCAAATAAGCAAAAGCATAAATAATTTCTTTGGGCATACTTGCTTCATGTCCTATTTTGAAGTTATTCCGGGAACGTTCAGTTTGTGCTCCCCAGTATTTATCGGCCGGTATTTGCACCGGACCCATGGTATCGTGTTCTGTTCGGTAGTTCATAATATATGGGTTTATGTATGACACCAGATAGTGGCTATTGTCTGCTTTTCTTTATGCCGTGTCATTAGTTTTCAGCTAATTCGCTCCATTGTTACTTGGTTTAGGGCCTTGATACTATTGTTCTCAAAATCGTTAATGTTTTGAATGGTTGTATTGGCTATTTGTGTAAGCGCATTATCCGTAAAATACGCCTGGTGCGAGGTAACCAGCACATTGGGAAACGACATGAGCAGCGAAATCTTGTCGTCTGGAATGATAATCTCCGACAGGTCCTTGAAGAATAGTTTCTCCTCTTGTTCATACACATCAATACCCAGGTAACCAAGCTGTCCTTCACGTAATGCATCTATCGCAGCTTCTGTATCGATAAGCTTTCCACGGCTGGTATTGATCAGCATACTTCCTTTTTTCATCATTCCGAGAGACTCTTTGTTGATGATACGTTGTGTTTCAGGTGTAAGCGGGCAATGAAGGGATATAATGTCCGATTCTTTCAATACAATATCCAGGGGATGATAGGCAACTTCCCGTGCTTTAAGGGCATCGTTAGGATATTTATCGTAAGCAATGATTTTGCAACCAAATCCCTTCATTATGCCTGCGAATACACTGCCAATTCTACCAGTTCCGATAACCCCAACCGTTTTACCTGTCAGTTCAAATCCTGTAAGGCGCTCAATAGAGAAATTCCCTTCCCTTACACGGTTGTAGGCTTTGTGTGTTTTACGGTTCAATGTGAGGATAAGTGCTACAGCATGTTCGGCCACTGCACTGGGCGAATATTCCGGAACACGTAGCACTTTAATGCCTTGACTGTGCGCGGTAGCAATATCCACATTGTTAAAACCGGCACTGCGAAGAACAATAAGCTTTATCCCGTTATTGGCAAGACTTTCAATTACTTCGTTCGATAATACATCGTTTACAAAAACACATACTGCATCGAAGTTTTCTACCAGTTTCACCGTGCGAGGCTTTAATGTAGCTTCGAAATAGGTTAGTTCATGCTGGTTGTTATTGGCTTTATCAAGGTATTCCTTGTCGTACGATTTAGTACTGAAAACGGCAACTTTCATTTGATTATATTTAATTTGTTATTTAGGTGATGGAATAAACCATAAATGGCATCTTTCGTTTTTGCGTGTGACTCTATATGTATATTTAGGTTATAAACTATTTATACACTTTAAAGTTATTATTAAGATTTTATAACATGCTGAAGAGCTGATTTGTTTACTTTCAAAATTTAATGGAAACAGATTAATGGTTACAATAGCCAATTGCTTTATTTAGTTAAGTTTCGCTATAGTTTATCTTCTTGCACACTATTAATATCGAATTTTCGTTAGTTTATCGAAGATCCTATAAATGTCCAGAAGTATTGAATTTTCCTTTATGTTCACAGATTTAAATTTTTTTAACATTTAGAAGAGTTGTAAAAAAAACATTTTATATTTGAATAGGAATATTCTATTTGCAAATATAAAAAGGGGGATTATGAAAATTCGGGGGACTTCTATTTGCGATTACCATACTAAGATTTTGATATACTTTTAATTATACGGTTTGTTACTCACGTACCATTTTTTGTTACTATGTGATAAGTAAAAAAGTAATTGGAGTAAATATTTTTGAGAATATAACACTACTACTAACTATGATTAAAATGAAAACGTTTTCCTTAGCCAACAGCAGATTAGCTTTTCTTATTGAAATTTTTGTAACCCCACTTACTTCCGGGGTTAAGATTAGACTATAAATACCTCTATGAAACCATAATTCTCTTTTGCCTTTGAAAGA
>DATALJ010000101.1:0-14537 GCA_036261135.1 Bacteroidales bacterium | reverse complement strand
GAGTCGGCCTTGAACGGTAATTTAATTTGCACTTTAAAAAAAGGACGAGGCATGCCTTTGGAATCTGGATACAAAGTAAAAGCTCTTATATAACTGCTGTCCAGAGATACAAATTCGGATTGATCGTTTATCCAGATCAATTCATTTCTCAATCCATCTAATTTTAATAATTTGTTTTTTATTGTATCACCTGTAATTACAATTACATCGCCATTAACTATCCCATTGAATAAAAACGAAGATCCTTCACCATTGGGTGGCGTTAAATAGCGTTTGCCAATTAACGGAGTTTTAAAATACGAAGATGTAAGTGTATTATTATCCTGTGCATTTAAATGTAATATAGTAAATAAAGAAATGACAGTTATGAGTAGATAAGAATGGTTTGGTCTCATTACAAATGGTTTATTCGGTAACTTCAAATTTCATAAATTCTTCAATAATTTCACCTTTATCTGTAATCCCCGATACTTTAATCAAATATTGGGCTGCATAATCGGATGTATAGAAATCAAAGGTAGCGGGACTATCTTTTTTTAGATGATAATGTGAATTCCAATAAAGTAGCTGCCGGAAATCGGGTTCTCTGGTATTCCCTTTTTTAGTATAGTCTGCCAGGTTTAATGTAGGATAATCATAGAATCCTTCGGTTTTAATCTTAAAAAAGCCATTTGTATTGGTTATTGTTTTCCATAAATTGTTTTTTGTAAATATGGATACTATCCCCCAAAGTTTCAGGTTGTCGTAATACCAAGGTGTTGATATAATATCTATTCTGTTTATTTCTTTTGAATTAAGCGGAATTATGGACGCAATATCTGTAAAAATTCCATCTACAAAGAAGGCAGGGTTGGATGGTAGATATTCTTTAAAACGAGCATCATAAAATGTAGATAAATAAGTATTATTACTTTTGCGCGTTTTCAAGGATGGAATAATTTCCCGTGAAATTTCTGAAAAATTTTTCAATTCTGTGTATTCTCCAGGGTATACACTATATTCAGGATATCTGTATAATGCAGGGGGCGAAGCTTTAATAACCTTTTTTGTGTATTGGATTGGGCTTTTATTAAATGCTTTCTGAATTCGAATGAGTTCCTGACTTCTTTTAATATAATTTATCAAACCTGAATCAATTGTCCAAGCAAATATTTGAATCGGTTTAATACCTTGGAATTTTGGAGTTAGAACAATCTTAGTGGTAGAGATATTTAAAGATTCATCAGTAATTTTTATAAATAATTCACGATCAGTATAATATTCAGAAAGTGCAAACCTAAATTGTCCCTTAGGGTTGGTTCGTGCAAAATTGAAATTGGTAAGGGTATCTGGGGTTGTAAGTATTAGCTGTCGGTTAGGTAATCCTTTGCCTGAAGTTGGATCGGATAGAAAGCCATGCATTTCAATATATTTATCCTCCTTAAGGTAGACAACACCATTGGTGTCAGTGTTTAATTTTATTGAATTGGGTGATTGAGAAGGATAAATGGGGGTTGTATTTCTATTTTCAACGGGAGGGGCTTCTATAATTGAAATGGAAAGATCCATATAATCGCAATCCGGTTCATTAATTTTCACAATGAGATTTGCTTTATCGCGCTTTTTTAAGATAAGTCCTGAAGGTGTAATGGTTAACGATTGACGAAAAGTGCTATCTGATTTTACATTGCTAGCTTTGGGATACGATTGATTTTTAAGTATTAGGTTTGTAAAATCTATGTCGAAACGGTTTGCAACTAGTATTTGTGATGCAAAAAAATTATTAGCGGGCAAGTTGCGCATATAATTGGTATATGCAATAACATGGTAATAACCTGTTTTTAAAGTATCGGCTAAGTATATGGCACCCGAGGCAATTCCGTTTTCAATTCTTACTTGTGATTGGCCTATTACGTCGCTATTTTCATTTTGAATAACAACATAACCAACCTCAGTCCCTTGGGATAGTTCATGCGATTGCGTATTTAACAAATAGAAACTAAAGAGTAAATTCTCGCCGGCAATATATATATATCGGTCAAAATGCAGGAATGCGCTCTCCGATATAGCGATTGAATCGTTTGTATTATCATTCCCCTTAAGTATTGAACAAGATATGATACTAACGAGAAATAGTAATTTTAATTTTTGAATTCCGTTAACCATAAATAATTTTTGAATTTGTACACGTCCTTACTTATTTTATGAAATCTGGTGTATACTCTGACATTCCTGATTCCGTATAGTTTTTCAATGAATCTTTTCTAATGATTGTTACATCATTAATATAAGTTTGGCATTTGAGAATTAATTTTTCTTGGTTAGAAACTTCAAACATTCCAAAGGCCATTTTTTCAGGATTATTCACACAGGTAATATTCCCTTTTACTTGCGAAGGTGCAGGATCAAATATTTTTCCAGTGTATTCCGATTGCTGCTTTATATCTTTGTAGTATTGATGCACGGTTGCATTCAAATCATATTTATCAACTAAAAGAATATAGCAGATCCTCGCGAACTCGGTTTTTTTTTCGGCAGTTGAATCAATAGCATATTCATAAATGTCGGTATACAAATAACAGAGTGGGTGTTTTTTTATCTTATTGGTATTTAATTCATATGTAGAAGTTGTAATATCTGGAGGAAGTTTAATTGTTCTCCATAAAAGAACGGAATGAGCAGCCTTTAATTCTTCATATACAATGGTTACTTTAAATTCAAAACGACATTTGGGGACTTCGGGAAGATTATTACGTAAGTCCAAATAAGTTTCAACTACTTCTTTATCGGTTTGAAAATATTTTCCAGATAAGTCCTGCAAGGTTAGCTTTTTAGTATATATTTCACCAAATGCACTATCAACGGTCACTTTTTGGGGTAATGATTGGGCTTCAGAGCGATATACATCACCTTCAGGGGAAATAACTTCTAAATAGTAGGTTTTACCGCTTTCTGCTTTGAGCTTGGGATTAGTATATACGCCCGTTAAGGTTTCAGAGAGGTTGTATACTAATCCAACATTATCGTATATTTTAACCTCGGCACCCGAAACAAATTGTTGCTTACTGTTGGGATTATAAGGTGTAGTTTTCGAGATAGTTACTTTTGATGTCTCTGCATTATTGGTTAAAACGGCATTTATTACAATACTACCATTATTGGAATCGACAGTCGGGTCATAAATCTGTTTGCACCCAGCTACAAATAAAAGAATGATTAATATATATTGTTTATTCATAATGTTTAAAAAGAAAAATTATAGGTTAATGTGGGCAATGGACGGCCAATGATATAAAGTTTATATAGCGAGAAATCTCTGAAATCATTTGCTAGATGCGGTACTTCTTTCTGATAAAATATAGAATAAGCATTTTTACGGCCATATAAATTGATGATGGAAAAAGTCCAGCTTCCTCTCCATCTTTTTTTGATTTTTATACTTTCGTCCAGCGTTATTGATAGATCCAATCTGTGATAATCGGGCATTCGATATTTATTTCTGTCAGAATAGTATAAAACCTGGGCCTTATCCACGAAATAGCTTTGTTCTGGCAATGTGGTTGGCCGGCCTGAATTATACAAGAATGTCCCTGAAATTCTCCATCGTTTGGACAAATGGAAAACACCATTAATAACTACGTTGTGTGGAACGTCAAAGTTAGAGTTGTAATATCGGTTTCCCGATATTTGTTCTTCTTTGAAAGCGCTGGTCGTTTTCTTTACCGATTTGGAGATTGTATAACTTGCCCAACCTGTAAATTTTCCTGAATTTTTGCTTACATAAAGTTCAAGTCCGTAATTGGATCCCTTGGAATTGATCATGTCGGTTTCTAATGTTGGGTTTAGTAGTAATTTAGCGCCATTCTTGTATTCGGGTACATTGTTCTGGTCTTTATAGTATATTTCAGCTGAGGCTTCCAGCTGCCCTTTAGAAAAATTAATGTAATAACCTAATGCATATTGCTTGCTTGCTAAAGGGAGTATATTATTATCACTTAGTTTCCATGTATCGGTTGGTGTTATAACGGATGTGTTAGAAACCAGGTTGATGTATTGATTTATTTTTGAGTAACTAGCTTTTATAGATTGATTTGGGTTCAGTTTATAAATCATTGATATCCGGGGTTCGAAATTGTGTGAAGAATAGGCAGTTTCGTTGAGTTTAAAATCTTTGATCTCTTGTATATTCTCAATAGTACGTAAACTTTCAGGGTTGTAATAACGGGCCTGATATGGACCTAAGAGCCGATATTGGGTAAAGCGCAAGCCCATTTCAAAACTAAATTTTTCGGTAATACTGAAATTGTCGGAAATATAACCCGATAATTCCAATGCTTTCTCTTTGTTCATTTTCTGTGGGAGAACAACAGAAACATCTGATCCGGGTAATAATTCGCCGGGGTTGTTTTGATACATAACTGCATTTGCGCCAAATTCGAGCTTATTCTCTCTAAATATATTCCAATTGAGATTCAGTCGTATACAGTCATACAAAATATTATTGGAAAAGCTGGATGCTTCGTCGGGTTTATTTAGGTCTTCATCAATGCCGAGGTCATATTTGCTTCTACCTGCCATCAACGACATTGCCAATGAATTACTAAAGGTATGACTCCATTTAGCCCCGCCCATAAAGTTCTTATATCCATATTTTGTAGTAGCGCTAAATTTGAAATCGTCATTGCTCATGTATCCAAAAAGTGATATTCGATTCGACGAATTGGGGGAAATGGATAACAACGCATTAATATCGTAAAAACGAGCCGAACTCTTTTTTAAATCCAGATCATTCATCGATTTTAATAGCCAATCGGAATACGATGTTCTTCCTCCAACAGCAAGAACAATTTTTTTGTTGAACATGGGTAACTTTATGTTTAACCGGCTGTTTATAAGTCCTATCCCTCCTTTAACTGAAACTCGATCTTTTGCGGTTCCATCCATTTTAATATCAAAAACCGACGAAGCCCTCTCTCCGTATTTAGCTGGAATACCTGCTTTCATAAATGTTACATTTGAAACATTATCGGGGTTCACAACAGATATTAACCCAAAAACATGCGACGAGTTAAAAACGGGCAGATCTTCCATTAGCACAAGATTTTGGTCTGCATTTCCCCCTCTAACATTGAAACCAGTGCCGAATTCGCCAGTAGACTGTACACCCGGCATTAATGTAACACTTTTCAAAATATCTATTTCTCCCATTGTTACCGGGAGTTCCTTTATACCTTTAGCATCAATGCGAACTACACTCATCTGGTTCCGATTAACCATATTTTGCCCTTCTCCGGCTTTAATAGTAACCTCTCCTAGACTGATAACTTTGTCGAACAACTCAAGTGTTAGATTTCCTTTGCCATATATCTTAATTTTCCTTGTATTATCGTTATATCCATAATACCGTGTTGTAAGTTCCTGCTCTCCAACAGGCATACGAACTTTGAAATTGCCGTTAACGTCGGTACTTTCATTTATTTTAAGTTTCTCGTTAAATACAATGGCACCAATTACGGGCTCTCCGGTTTTACCGTCTACCACTTTTCCTTCTACTTGCGCCCAAGTGTACTTCCCATAATCTAACGGATTGCCTACCACTATGAATTCGTTGGTTGATTCATTGCGCACCGTTGTTTCAAAAGGGAGTAAAACATACGATGCTTTGTTTATCTTGACGAAGGAATAACCTGTAAGAGTACTTATTCGACTTAATGCTTCTTCCAGGCTCAGGTTAATGATAGAAGAATTAATCCGTTTATTTTGAAAATTATCTGTGTTGAAATAAAACCTTACATTGTGTTTGAGTTCAATAGCGGAAATTGTCTGTTCAAAATTGAGGTAACTGGTGCTGTCATTTACAGTTTTGGAAGCTTCCTGGCTAAAAAGCGGTTGGTAAAATAACCAGCATATAAAAATATATGCTAGACATGATTTATTCATTTGATGAAGTTGGTTAAGGATAATTAGTGTTTATACTATAAATGATAACTTAAAAGGAATGCGAGTTAGATATATTTATCGAAAATTCAAATTTTTCAGACGAAAATAATTGTGTTAAAAGACAGGTGCATAGCTCAGCGCTAGCGCCTGTCTTATAATAATTATTTTGAAAAATGATTGTTCTTAGTGTAATTCGACCCCAATCAGGTGAATAAACTCTTCGCGGGTGCGGGGGTCTTTTAAAAAAATACCTGTAAATGCCGAGGTTGTTGTTACCGAGTTTTGTTTTTGTACGCCACGCATCATCATGCAAAGGTGGTGGGCTTCAATAACTACGGCAACACCCATAGGATTCAACGTTTCCTGGATACAGTTGCGGATTTGCATGGTTAACCGTTCCTGTACCTGAAGTCTTCGCGAGAATGAATCGACAACACGCGCCACTTTGCTTAATCCTGTAATATAACCATTAGGAATATAAGCCACATGGGCTTTTCCGAAGAAGGGAATCATGTGGTGCTCGCACATAGAGTACAGTTCAATGTTTTTAACCAATACCATTTGCTGGTATTCTTCTTTAAACATGGCCGAGCGAAGCATCTCTTCAGGACTGATGTGGTATCCATGCGTCATAAACTGCATGGCCTTTGCTACACGGGTGGGCGTATCCAATAATCCTTCGCGGCAGGGATCTTCGCCAATGTTGATCAGTATTTTTCTGTAAAGTTCCGATAAACTCTTTGTTTTACGGGCGTTGAACTTGTCAATACGCAGGTAACCCTCGTCATCATCATCGAAAATGACGTTTTTCTTAGGTTTCGAATCAAATTCCATTTTAGTTTCCAAAATATTCTACAAAATTATTTTCTGTTTCTTCAATTCTGATGCAGTGAAGGCTTATACCCAGTTGTTTTATGTGAGGATCGAGTACTTTCCATATAGCAATGGCAAGACCTTCGGATGAAGGAAACTTCCCATTCATAAAGTCTACTTCAATATTAATGTTCTTGTGGTCTACTTTTTCAATAACATGCTCGGTTATAATCTGGCTTAATGTTTTAAGGTTAACAACGTAGCCAGTTTCCGGATTTAATTCGCCTTTAACCGTTACAAAAAGGGTGTAATTATGACCATGCCAGTTTGGATTCGAGCATTTACCGTATACTTCGTTGTTTTTTTCGTCGCTCCAATCGCTGCGAAACATGCGATGTGCCGCGTTAAATCGCTCTCTTCGTGTAAGAAAAACAAGGCTCATATGGTTCTGTTTTAAACTTAGCAAGCGTTAAAAGTACAAATTATTTGGCAAAACCCTCAAAATTAGAGGAAACAGAATGTAAGAATATAGGTATTGTCCCAAAAATTTGAACTGCGCTGTATTTATTTGCATTTAATAACAACAGAAATACACCATAAGTTGTAATTTTGGGTTGAAAAAATAACGCATAAATTATGATAGTAGTTACTGGTTCTGCCGGATTTATTGGTAGTTGCATGGTTGCCAGGCTGAATAGCGAAGGTTTTAACGATGTTGTACTTGTTGATGATTTCTCGAAGACAGAAAAAAGCAAGAATTTCGAAGATAAGAAATATTCTCAAAAAGTTGAAAGAAGCCAGTTCATACCCTGGCTTAAGGATAATCAGAAGTTTGTTCAGCTTATTATTCACCTTGGTGCCCGTACCGATACCACAGAGTTTAACAGGGATATTCTCGAAGAACTGAATACCGAATTCTCGAAAAAGGTCTTTAATGCTTGTGTGGAATATGGCTTATCATTAATATATGCCTCTTCTGCTGCAACATATGGCTTAGGCGAATATGGATATGCCGATGATCATGAGCTTTCGTTTAAACTAAAGCCGTTGAACCCTTATGGCGACTCAAAAAATGAATTCGACAAATGGGTATTACAGCAACCAAAACAGCCTTATTTTTGGGCAGGTCTGAAATTCTTCAATGTATATGGCCCCAACGAATACCATAAAGGCCGCATGGCTTCGGTAATAATGCACGCATTTAACCAGATTAAAACTGGGGGTAAAATGAAGCTTTTCCGTTCGCACAATCCTGAATATAAAGACGGCGAGCAGCTTCGCGACTTTATCTATGTGAAAGACGTTGTGGATGTGATATTCTTCCTGATGTACCACCGTAAAAACTCTGGTATTTATAACCTTGGAACGGGTAAGGCGCGTACATTCCTCGATTTAGCCCGGAATACATTTAAGGCTATGGGTGTACCCGAAAACATTGATTTTGTAGATACCCCTGTTGATATCCGCGACAAATACCAGTACTTTACCGAGGCTAAAATGGAAAAGCTTAGGTCTATCGGCTATAGCAAACCCTTTACTTCGCTCGAGGATGGAATAGACGATTATGTAAAGAATTATCTGGCTTCGGGCAGCTATTTATAGCCTTTTGTGAAAAATTTCAAAATAGGGCAATCAAAAACGTGAAGTTACGACTTGATCACCATCGTAAAATGTTGAATTATTATTCGTAATTTGTTATTGCTGGTTTCCCAATTTCAAAATCGGTAAAACCAAAATCGGTAGTTTTAAGAGAATTTAATTTCAAAATATTTCGGCCGTGCCCGGGTATTATTGGAAAGAAAGAGATAGATATTTGAAAAGTACCGAATACCAAATTGTTATTTTTAATTAAAACACCTATTCCAATTTGAGAATAGAGCTTGCTTGTTTGGAAACCTGAAGTTGCATTACCTAGTACACCTGCTGAATAACTAAGATAGGGCCCAAAAGTAAAGCCTAAAAGGCTCTTCGGAATGTATGATTGAGTTTGAAGCGTTAACAGTATGCGGCTGGTACCTATCAAATCGGAACTGTTGAATCCATCCAAGCCATAGCCTTTATTGAGGGTTAAGGTATCGTGTTTAAATCTGTTTATGCCGATAACAATTTCTGGCTTAACGAATTGTCGGATTTTCCATTTGCCAATTTCCTTTAAACCCGTAAAATAGTTTATAGCAGCTACTACTGCACCCTGCTCTGAATGAGCAGCACGGAAAAAACTGCCATACTCAATGCTTGAGCCCAGGTATCCCCAGGAAAAGAAATTACCAAACGACATCTTAGCTCCTGCAAATAAGCGGTTAATGCTGTTTCGTCTCTGGTAACCGGCTGTAATATTAAAAACTTTGCCCACAGGCACATCCTCAATTTCGCCAAAATTAAAGATATAAGTATCTTGCACATACTTTCGTGTGGAAATACCCATGCTTGCCATGTAAAAATTTTCGTTGGAAAACATATACATAGCGCCGGGCCATACTGCCGGCTGTTTGCTATAACGTACCCTTAAAAGGCGAATTGCAGTAATGAGGTTGGTTGTTCTGCTGTTTTCATTATTCCCTTTAGATAACTTTATGGCGTTGCCTGCCCATACATCTTGTTGCCCAAACTGCACATGTTGAAGGGTGAAAAGGGAATCGGTGAGTGGAACGTTTTTTCGAACGTACTGCTGTTTAATACTGAACCCTGCTGCCCAGTTAGCAAATGGCGAGAAGAATGGCCGGTCCACTGCAATGCTCTTTGTGAAATTTCCATGCTCATCAGCGCTGTATAGCAAGGTTGAATTAATGTATGTATTCTTATAATTAGGGATAAAATAATTTATATCGTAGGCAAAATTTGCGTTTCGGTGCCAGGTAATTCCATTTCGCGATTCGTGCCCCAATCCTAAAAAATTTTTGTCGGCTAACTCAATGGTTGCCTGGGTGGCAGAGAGCCCAATATCGGGAATAATGCTCCATTTATCCGAAGCCCGTATGGTAATATCAACCGAGTCCTGCGCATTGGAGGGAATCTTGATGAAAAAGGAAATGTTATGTATGTAGCTTCTGCTTCGTACCAAACGTTCAGACTCCTTCACAAGCAACGAATCAAAAACTTGATTCTCATGGATGAGCAAAAGGTTACGGATAGTAATGTGCTTGGATTTAACATGCAAATTATTGCCGGTCTTTTCCAAAGAGCTTTTCGGTTTTACGGTGGTGTCTGAAACTGAATAACCAAAGGGATCTAAGGTTTCGATAGTAATGTGTCTGATTACTTTTTCTTCGAAAGCGATATAAGGTTTTTGGGTCAGTACTTTATATGTTTTCTTGGCCTTCTTTTTGGTTACAGTAGGCTTGGTGGACTTAAAAATTAACTTGTAAATAAATGTTCGGAATTTACTTTTTCGGGAATAAGACTCAATATCCTTATAAAGCTTTGAAGAATCGGCCTTGATCGTATCCTGCTGAGCATGTATTAAACCGGGCATAAGTATCAGGCACAAAGAGAGTGTGTATATTTTATTGAGCCTCATTGTTTATTTGAATTAAGAATGTAGTCAGCCCGAAGAAACATAGGCGCCAGACAGAAAGCTTTTTAACATGTAAGGTGTTTTTTGACCTTATTATTATTCAACAACAGGAATAGTAAGTGGTTCATTGCCTTAACTTGTTTTGGGGTTATTGATGTGCCTTTGTTTACGCATACGGGGTTTATGTCAGGTTACTTTCGTTGATTTTAAAAATGATTGTCAGTAAAACACATTTAAGTGACTGATTTTGCAACAATAAACTATAGGGCTTGTTCTCTATATGTCCTTCTCTTATGCAGGACAACAATATTATGAAATTTAAAACCATTATTTTAACCTTAACCTTTGGCGCCATGTTGCTTTTTACATTTGATTTATATGGCCAGGAAGAGCCCGCTGCAATGAGTAAGAGCGAGCATGCCCGAATGGATAGCCTGCTAAAAACTGATAAACAAATTCAACAGCAGCAACAGGCTGAAGATAAAAAGACAATTGATGATGCTAAAGAAGCCAGCAAGGATGCAAAAGTTAAAGCTGACGAAGCCAAACGGATTGAGCAAGATGCAAGTAACGCATCCAATGAGTCTAAAAAAGCTTTAAGGACCGAAAAGAAGGCTCAAAAAGCACGTAGAAATGCCGATAAGCAAGCTCAAAAAGCCGAGGATGCCAGACAAAAATCGAATAATAATTAACATCTGTAACCACTTAAACCCTTCCAGATAATATAAGCCGGAGGGTTTATAGTTTAAAGACTCAATTGAGAATGCAATTTTATTTATTTAGACATTTTTAATTAAAAAAATCGTAAATTGTTATTTTTAAATTATCTCTTCACCAGGATTTTATTGTAGTCTCATCCTGCATATTTATTCCCAATACGCGAATTCTTAGCTTTCAAAAACAGGAATATTGTAATCCTTCAATTAATAATAATACCTTAGCCCTATAAGATTAAACAAGTACCTCCGGATGAATATTGAAAGTAAATCATCAGTAAAAAGCCAGAAAGCAGTTCCCGTAATTGATAATAAGCTCGATAAGGATAGATTCCATATTGTTGGCATTGGAGCTTCGGCCGGGGGATTGGAAGCCTTGGAGCAGTTCTTCATGAATATGCCCGAGAATGCCGGATTTGCATTTGTTGTAATTCAGCATCTGTCTCCCGATCATAAAGGAATGCTGGGAGAACTTCTTCAGCGGATTACCAAAATGCAGGTACACACGGTAACAGACCGGATGAGAGTTACTCCAAACGCGATATACGTTATCCCATCAAACAAAAGCATGTCTATTGTGGATGGTACTTTGCATTTATCTAAACCATTGGAAAGTCATGGCTTACGGTTGCCTATTGATCTCTTTTTTCGCTCGCTTGCCGAGGAAAGGAAGGAAAAGAGTATAGGTATCGTTCTTTCCGGAATGGGTTCCGATGGCAGCCTGGGCTTAAAAGCGATCAAAGAAGTTGCTGGATTGGTACTTGTACAAGACCCTGTATCATCCAAATTCGATAGTATGCCGCGTAGTGCGATTGATGCCGTGCTCGTGGATATTATTGCTACTGCAAATGAATTGCCTCAGAAACTTATAACCCTTACCAATCAATATCCTCAGCCCATTGCTAGCGACGAACCGGAGAAAAATACAAGCGAACTCGATAAAATTATTTTCCTATTGCACGCGCAAACCGGAAATGATTTCTCGCAATACAAAAAAACAACGTTGTACCGCCGCATCGAAAGACGTATGGGTATTCACCAGGTGAATGAAATGGGGTCGTACGTTCGCTATTTACAGGAAAATCCTGCGGAGATTGATATTCTTTTCAAAGAATTATTGATCGGGGTTACCAATTTTTTCCGCGATGCTGATGTTTGGGAGCAACTAAAAGAGAATGTATTGCCATCGGTATTTGCCAGATTGCCACAGCGATATACATTCCGCGTATGGGTACCTGGTTGTTCCACCGGCGAAGAAGCCTATTCGTTAAGTATCGTTTTTGTTGAAGCATTGGAAAAGGCAAATCTGAATAAAAGTATATCGCTGCAGATTTTTGCTACCGACCTCGACTATAATGCCATTGATAAAGCACGAAAAGGAATTTATATGGCTAATATTGTTTCCGATGTTACACCCGAACGTCTTAGCCGTTTCTTTACCCAAACGGGCGACCAGTACAAGGTGAATACCATAATCCGCGAAATGGTTGTATTTGCCCCTCAAAATGTGATTAAAGACCCTCCTTTTACCCGGCTTGATATGGTTTCATGCCGTAATCTGCTTATCTATATCGACGCCGAATTACAAAAGAAAATATTGTCCTTGTTTCATTACAGCCTCAATCCCGGAGGAATATTGTTATTGGGATGTGCCGAAACGAACGGATCGCACAACAATTTATTTACGAGTATTCATACTAAATCCAGGTTATACCAACGCTCCGGAATGCCCAAACACGAAGAATTTTTAAAACTTCCCAATTCGTTTTCTTACACCAAACCCATAACTGAAAATTCAGTACCAGTGAAAACCATCGAAAACATTCAAACGCTTACCGACCAATTACTCTTACAACAATTTTCTCCAGCCAGTGTACTCGTTACCGATAAAGGCGATATTCTTTATCTTACCGGCAATACCGGCAAATACCTAAGCCCCGCAGCAGGCAGAGCAAATATGAATTTGTTCGCCATGGCGCGCGAAGGTTTGCGTAAGGTGTTACCTATGGCTTTTCATCAAGCAAGGCAAAGCTTTGAAAAAGTACATTTAAACAACATTAATGTAGGAGGCCATGGCGAGACCCAGTTAACAGACGTAATAATCCAGAAGATAGAAGAACCAGCGGCCCTGAAAAATAAAATTCTGGTATGTTTTTACAATGTTCCAGAAGAAAAAAGTAAGCACCGGTCGCGAAATGCACGAAAACCTATAAATGACTCTTTAGAAGCTGAGCTTGCATTTGAAATTCAGCGTCTCAAAGAGGAGCTTGAAAGTACCCACGAGGAAATGCAGACCTCGCAGGAGGAACTGAGATCAACAAATGAGGAGTTGCAATCAACCAACGAAGAATTGCAGTCTGCTAACGAGGAACTTACTACTTCAAAGGAAGAAATGCAGAGCCTGAATGAAGAACTGCAGACAATGAATGTTGAACTCCAAAGCAAAATAGATGATTCGGTTAGTTTAAACAACGATATGAATAACCTGTTGAATAGCATCGAAATAGCAACGCTTTTCCTTGATAGAAATTTAAATATCAGGCAGTTTACCACACCGGCTACCAAAATTTTCAAAATAAGAAAGCAGGATATTGGAAGGCCCTTCACCGATCAGGTTACGGATTTAGATTATCCTGATATGTACAATGATGCCCTGGAAGTACTTCATACATTGGTATTTATTGAGAAGCCTGTTGCAACGCGCGATGGGCGTTGGTTCAGTGTGCGCATTATGCCCTATCGCACATCGGAAGATAAAATCGATGGTCTTGTAATCACCTTTATCAATATTACAAAGTCGAAGCAACAGGAGAATACCCTGGAGGAAATGCAAACGATGTTTCATACTTTCGTTGGAAGTCTGCCAATTGGCGTTATTTACATGTTAACTAATGGCGAAATTATTGATTTAAACGTGAAAGCGGAGGAGCTTTTAGGCCATAAAAGCAACAATGTAATAGGGAAAAACTTTTTTAGCTTGTTTATGAATGGGCTGTTGAGTGAAACCGTTAAAAATGAAACGCACAAATTAAGCAATGGGATGTTGCCAGGCCCATATCAGAATCGTGTACAAGGTATGGATGGCAGCGAGTTCATCATTGAATGGTCGGCGTATAAATTAAAGGAGCAAAAAGTGTTAATAGGGCTTTTGAACCAAAGCAAATACGCAACACCATGAAAAAAGAATATATAGAAGCAACCTCGCTTCGAAAAAAGGCCGAAGAAAAGCTGGCAAAGAAACATGCCATGGATCTGCTTACAGCCGATAATGATGCAGTGAGACTGATACACGAACTCGAGGTTCACCAGGTAGAGCTCGAAATGCAAAACGAACAATTAAGGGTAGCGATAGATATTGCAGAAGCTGCTACCGAAAAATTTACCATGTTGTACGATTTTGCTCCTAATGGCTATTTTACACTCGATAACGAAGGTTTTATAAGAGAACTCAACCTTAATGGAGCCCGCATGCTTGGCAAAGAAAGAGTAAGTTTGCTAAATACAAAATTCAAAAATTTTATCGGACGGGATAGTTATGGTACTTTTAGTGAATTCTACCGAAAAGTACTTAAAAC
>DATALJ010000079.1:0-4268 GCA_036261135.1 Bacteroidales bacterium | reverse complement strand
GTCAATAGTTGCCAGTAAAACAGGAAACTCGGTTATAATTGCGAACGCAAATGGCGATGTTGAATGGGTAAACGAAGGTTTTACAAGATTAACCGGCTATACTCTCGAAGAATTCAAATCCTTAAAAGGAAACAAATTCAGAGATTGGAGCAGCAACAAACAAATTGATGATGACATTAACCTTTGTATAGAACAGAAACAATCGGTAGTTTATACGTCTGTTAATATTACAAAAGATGGAAGAGGCCGGTGGATACAAACAACACTTACACCAATTCTTAACGATGAGGGCCAACCAGTTAAACTTGTTGCTATTGATAGTGATATAACTATTATTAAGCAAGTTGAACAGGAAATCAAGAAAAAAAATAACGAGCTTATTTCAGAAAAAAACAGGTCTGAAGCGCTTCTTTTAAATATTCTCCCCTTTGATACTGCTGAAGAACTTAAAAAATTTGGTAAAGCCAATGTAAAGCAATATAAGTTAGCCTCTGTGTTGTTTACTGATTTTATTGGGTTTTCCAAAATAGCTGAATCGTTACCTCCTGCTAAATTAGTATCGGTTCTAGATAATTATTTTGCCAGGTTCGATGAGATTATTGACAAATACAACCTGGAAAAAATTAAAACAATAGGTGATTCGTATATGTGCGCTGGCGGTATCCCTATCGAAAATCGCAGTAACCCTTACACTATTGTATTAGCCGGATTGGAAATCCAAAAGACAATTAGTGAGATAAATAAAACACAAACGGACAATGACTCTGTTTGGTCACTGCGGCTTGGAATTAACACGGGTGAACTTATTACCGGTGTTATTGGCAAAAGAAAATTTGCTTATGATATTTGGGGAGATGCCGTGAATACTGCAAGCCGGATGGAATCTGCAGGTGAGGCAGGAAAAGTGAATATTTCCGGAGCAACTTACGATATTGTAAAAGACTTCTTTGAATGCACCTATCGCGGTAAGATAAAAGTGAAAAATAAAGGCGAAATAGATATGTATTTTGTTGAACGCCTAAAACCCGAATATTCTTCTGACAACAATGGCATCCTTCCTAACGAGAAGTTTCTTTCTATTATTGAAAATATGGATAAATAAAGAAAAATGTATCCCGCAGATCTCGCCGAAGACGCAGAAAAAATCTTCGATATCTGCAGAGGATAATTATAAAGCTACCGCTTACCTTATAATTGCGGACTTTCCA
Organism: Bacteroidales bacterium; assembly: GCA_036261135.1. GTDB lineage: Bacteria > Bacteroidota > Bacteroidia > Bacteroidales > JAAUTT01 > JAAUTT01. The sequence goes on along the minus strand of DATALJ010000079.1, from coordinate 3,060 downwards.
TTTGACTTAATTTATTGTTAAACTTACTATTTCTATTTATTGATATATAAAAATATTCTTTCATTTGTTATTAAGTAAATAAGTGTTCATTGTCGAAATAAACTAGAATACGAAAAAACATAATGATGAAGAAAGTATTGTTTATACTGGGATTAGTACTGCTTAGCCACCTGGTTTATAGCCAGGGCTTAAAGTTGAATAAGCAGGAATATTTTGAAAATGGTGGAGTTAACGTTATGGTTTTTCAGGATATTTACCCTGAAGGTCACCAGGGAGGAGTTGCACTTATAATGCATGGAATGAGAATCGCAACTAATGGCGATATACGTTTAAACCAAACTCCAGGCCAGTTTCAGCCTATTCCTAAGCAGAAAAGAAGAACTGTAGATTCAGCAGCAAACACAATTTCTGTAAACTTAACTTATCCCGATTCAGCAATTAACCGCAAAGGTTTTAATCCAATAGAATATCCTGATTTATATTTTAACTATACAGTAAAAGTACAGTCCGAGGGTGAGTCAGTTAATATAACTGTGGATCTCGACAGGCCTATACCTTCATCTTTTGGAGATAAAGTAGGATTTAATATTGAATTTTTTCCAGGTTGGCTATTTGGAAAGTCATGGTATCTGGATAACTCTTCTGGTATTTTTCCACAACAAGCCAACGGACCAGGTCTTTCTGAAAACGGCGAGCTTGTTAGTGCTAGTCCTATGGCAGTTGGAAAGAAACTTACTGTAGCTCCTGAAGATGATAAGTTGAGGTTCTCCATAGAATCATCAACTAGTCCAATTCAACTTATTGATGGCCGCTATATGCATAACAATGGCTGGTTTGTAGCCAGATCGGTAGTTCCAGCCGGGGCAACTAAGAATGCAATAAAATGGAAAATCACTCCAAATGCTGTAAAAGGCTGGATTAGTGAACCTGCAATTCATGTATCACAGGTGGGATACCACCCGGATCAAAAGAAAACTGCTTTTGTTGAAATTGATAAAAATGACAAAAAGAGAGATGTTGTAGAAATTATAAAAGTAAACGATAATGGAAATTTGCAAACGTCATTAAAAGGCACTCCTAAGGAACTAGGTCGTTTTTTAAGGTATAATTATTTGCAATACGATTTTTCTGAAATAAAGTCCCCGGGAATGTACATCGTTAAATACGGAAACAAGCAGTCGCAAGTATTTAAAATATCGTCTGATGTATATGAAAGAAATGTTTGGCAGCCTACACTTGAATATTTTCTACCAGTGCAAATGTGCCATATGCGTATAAATGAGAAATACCGGGTTTGGCATGGCGAATGCCACATGGATGATGCACGAATGGCTCCGGTTAATTATAATCATTTCGATGGTTATAAGCAAGGACCTTCAACTTTGACCAAATTTAAATCAGGAGATCATGTGCCTGGATTAAATATTGGCGGTTGGCACGATGCTGGCGATTATGATCTTAGGGTTGAATCGCAGAGTGGCGAAGTTTATGTACTAACTCAAATTTACGAAGCCTTCAATGTAAATTACGACGAAACATCGATTGACCAGCATTCTCATGTAGTTGAAATTCACCAACCCGATGGCAAAAATGATATTCTTCAGCAAATTGAACATGGAGCGCTTACCGTTGTAAGAGGGTACCAAAACCTTGGAAGATTTTACAAAGGAATCATTTGTCCTACCATTCGCCAGTACGTTTTGCTTGGCGATGGAGTAAACATGACAGATGGCCTTATTCATAGCGATTCACTGAAAAATAGTGAAAGAACAGGGTCCGAATCTTCACTTACTGACGATCGTTGGGTTTTTACAGAAGATAATCCTACTAAAGATTTTCGCACCGCTGCAGATCTTGCTGCTGCTTCAAGGGCTTTAAAAGGTTTCAATGATACATTAAGCCGCCAGTGCCTTGAAATAGCTGAAGCAATTTTTAACAGGAACATTGAATTGAAAGGACGAATGATATCTTCAAAAATTCCAACGGCAATTGAATTGTATAAAACCACTGGCAACAAAATATATAAGGATTTCATCTTAAAAAATGATTCTCTTATTGCTAAACAGTTCATGTCACTTGGTCCAGCTATAAGCACAGTTATGCAGAAGATAGATAATAAGGATTTTACCGAAATGATGAGAAAAGCAGCAAAATCATTTTCATCAGAAATAAGCAAACAAGCATCAGGATCTCCGTTCGGCGTTCCTTATCGTCCTCAGATTTGGGGTGCAGGATGGGATATTCAGAGTTTCGGTGTAAAGCAATATTATCTGCACCAGGCTTTTCCTGATATTTTTCCTGCTGATTACGTTTATAATGCTTTGAATTTTATTCTCGGTGTTCACCCGGGTTCAAATACTGCATCATTTGCTTCGGGAGTAGGAGCGAAGTCAACCACTATTGCTTATGGCATAAACCGCGCTGATGGCTCTTATATTCCTGGCGGCTCAGTTTCAGGAACCGCTTTAATAAGACCTGATTTTCCTGAATTGCTCGACTGGCCTTATTTATGGCAGCAAATGGAATATGTTATGGGAGGCGGCGCCACTAATTTTATGTTCCTTGTTCTGGCAGCGGATAAGATGCTGAAGGAAGAGAAAACTAAATAGACACCAAATAGAACACAGATAACACGGATGTAACAAATAAACACGGATAAATCGGTGAAAATCCGTTTAGTCTGTGTTATCAGTGTTCTATTGGCTAATTTGTATTTATTGGATAAAAGTCCACAGACGACAGACCACAAGTCCACAGCTTGTCAAGAGAGTGGGGAGTGTAGATGATGCTGGTTTCCAGTCCCGATAAATCGGAATCTTCGCCTCGATATCCAGCGACCCTAAGGTTGGTTTATAAATTCCTAATTTTCCTTTGTGAAGTCCTTCGGGTCCTTTGTGGTTAAAATATTACCTATCTCAATTCAAAATTCTTACCCAAATACAATTTCCTCACCTGTTCATCATCAGCTAATTCTTGGGCTGTGCCATATTTTAATATTTCGCCTTCATAAAGAAGATATGCCCTGTCGGTAATTGAAAGGGTTTCGTGAACATTATGGTC
>DATALJ010000072.1:0-26261 GCA_036261135.1 Bacteroidales bacterium | reverse complement strand
ATGGGAGAACGCTTCGGTTTTTATACGATGATGGCTATACTGGTGCTCTTTCTTCAGGCAAGGTACGGTTTGAGTGAGGCAGATGCAGGCGATTACTACAGTTGGTTTTACTTTGCCATATATGCACTTGCACTGATAGGAGGATTTCTGGCCGATTGGACGAAAAAATATAAGCTGGTGATTATGGCAGGCCAGATCATCATGTTTGCAGGTTACTGCATTGTTGCCATACCTAATATCCCATTGTGGTCCACCCTTATGGGCTTGTTTGTTATTGCACTTGGCAATGGGTTATTTAAAGGAAACCTTCAGGCTGTAGTTGGTCAGCTTTACGATGATGAAAAATACAGCAAACTGCGCGATTCTGCATTTCTCGTATTTTATATGGGAATCAATGTAGGCGCATTTTTTGCACCCTTTGCAGCTGCAGCCATCAGAAACTGGTGGTTGAAAGCAAACGGGTTTCTGCACGACGGCAGTTTACCTGCACTTTGCCATCAATACCTTGGAGGTAAAATTACGGATACCACACAATTAGCCGAGTTAGCGAACAAAGTAGATTTAAACGGTAAATACACCAACGACCTTGCGGGATTTGCATCCACATACCTTGATGTTTTCTCCCGCGGATACAATTGGGCTTTTGCTATTGCTGCCGGCGGCTTAATTATTTCGCTGCTTATCTATTTGTTCTTCTATAAATCGCTGCCTAATAAAGAAAAAATCGTAACAGTTAAAAAGACTAACATAAGTGAAAGTATCTATCCTGTTGGCGTTGCGCTTGGCCTAGTAGGCTTAACTGCTGTAATATTCCATTACGCGATGAACGATTATAAACTTGGCTTAGCAATAGGCCTATTTGTTGGATTTGTGGCATGGATTTTCCTCTCATCAACTAAAGAAGAAAAGCCAAGAATAAGCGCATTGGTACTGGTTTATATAGTAGTTGTCTTCTTTTGGATGTCGTTTCACCAAAACGGGCTAGCATTAACTTTTTTTGCGCGAGACTATACGGTAAAAGAGGTTGCACCTTTTACTTTCCTGTTTTTCAACCTCAAATCGCTCCTGTGCTTAATTCTTACCATAGCAGGCCTGGTTCTTTTGTTTAATAAAGACAACAAAAGAACCTATAAAATAGCAGGTCTGTTGCTTACTTTAGTATTTGGAACCTTAGTTTATTTGTTATTAACCAATTACAATCCAAGTAATCCAATTACCCCTGAGGTATTCCAATCCTTCAATCCATTATTCATTGTAGCATTAACACCTTTGGTAATGGGACTTTTTGCTTATTTAAATAGGAAAAAGATTGAACCATCTACTCCCAAGAAAATAGGTTTTGGGATGATTATAGCGGCACTGGGTTTTTTGATTGTACTTGTAGTTTCAATAGACCTTGTATCGCCACATCTGCTTGGCAAAGGAATAGATACCCCCGATTCTTCAAGAGTTTCACCATATTGGTTAATGAGTAGCTACCTGGTACTTACCATTGCCGAACTGTTTCTTAGTCCAATGGGACTATCCTTCGTATCTAAGGTTGCCCCTTCCCGCTTTCAGGGTTTAATGCAGGGCGGATGGCTTTTGGCAACAGCAATAGGAAACAAACTGCTATTCGTAGGTAGTTTAATGTGGAGACGAGTTGATCTCTATCTTTTGTGGGGAATATTCTTTGTATGTTGCATCCTGTCTGCAATCTTCATCTTCTCCATTATGAAGAGGCTCGAAAACGCTACTAAATAGATACGCTGATTAGCAAAAACAAAGAAGCCCGGTTCTTTGAGAACCGGGCTTCTTTGTTTTACTTATACCTCTTCATAATCCGGTACGATAGATACGAAGTTCCCATACCTATAATAATTCCGCCGAGGATATCGAGCGGATAATGCATACCCATGTGTAAACGGGAATAAGCAACCATTGAGGCCCAGGTATACGATGGTACAATTACATACCATTTGGGATATAGAAGACTAATTGTGGTTGCCGTGCAAAAAGCAGACGTTGTGTGGCCCGATGGGAAAGAAGGTGTAAAGTCGGACGATAATGCGTGTATGTCCGGATACTTCTCATACGGCCTGGGACGGTCAATTGCATACTTTAGCACAGTAGAAATAGCCATGGCCGCAGTAATGGTTATACCTGTTTTCAATGCCAGATTGAGCTGCGCCTTGTTATTGTTTACCCCGCCAAGAAACAGGTAGGTTAATGGTAAACCCAGACTAATTGGGGTAGCTGTTTTCGAAATAAATTTAAAGGCAGGATCCAGGTTTTGATTTCTAGAGACATGGATAGAACGCAGAAGTTCAATGTCTGGATTTTGAGCTGAAACAATATTCGCACTGGAAAATAGTATCAGCGTTAAGTATATTAATCGAATCTTAATGTTCATTGTGCTATTTTCCAACGAAAATACGCATTTACCCTTTAATCTTACGCGTCTTTTTTGAAAAATGAAACTGCCTCTTCCAAAATATTGGATTGTTCGGCAAGTTCCTGCGAGCGACCCGATAATTTTTCAGCAATAGACACCGTTTCCTGAGTAGCTCTGTTCAACTCCTGCATCGAACGGTTTACTTGTTCAATTCCAGCGTTCTGTTCTCTTGCAGCTGCTGATATTTCGGATATCAGATGAGAGTTCTTGCTCATATCAGGCAGCAAATCGAGTATCAACTGGTTTGTTTTTATCGTTGTTTCAACCATAGTGCGGGTAAGGGCCTGAATTTCGTCGGATGCTGTTTTACTGTGTTCTGCCAGTTTGCGAACTTCCGAAGCAACAACCGCAAAGCCTTTACCGTGTTCGCCAGCGCGGGCTGCTTCTACAGCAGCATTCAAGGCCAATATGTTTGTTTGAAAGGCAATATCGTTAATAATGGAAATTTTCTGAGAAATGGTTTCAATGGCTTTCATGCTCTCGTTGGAGGATTCGCCAACTACCTGAAGCTTATGGCCTGTATTTTCTGCGATCTTGAAAGTTTGATCAGCATTTTCGCTGCTTTGCCAGAGTATACTTGTCATTTCCTCTATGGATGAGGATATTTCCTCGGTAGATGCAGCCTGCTCGTTCGACATTTGGGTTAGAGAAATGGAATTCTCCGTTAATTCGCGCCCGGAAGCCGAAATATTGGACGATACAGAATAAACCTTATCGATAATGTCCTTGATGTTGTTTCTGTATTCCTTCAAAGAATGGTACAAATCGCCTATCTCATCGTCTTTTTTATATTCCACACATGCATCAAAATCGACATGACCTTTCGAGAACTCCGAAATAACACAGTTTATGTCCTGTAATGGTTTTTTCAGATAGTGCCGAAGCGATAGATAGGATAACAATATCACTGCCAAAATACACGGTACAGCCCACAAAGCGTTAATTAATCCGGTACTACCTACTATATAAGCAATAGTGATAATAAGAACATTCGAAATAGTTATGGGATTTGTGGCATTCAGAACTATCGATCGTTTAAAAATAATTCTTTTGATAACTGCAAACAGAACTAAACTGGCTATTACAATAACAACAAACAATACGTTTTTACTCATATGCAGAGGGTTTTACAAGATTAACACAGATAATACAGGGTATAAAATGATGTTTTCAAATAGGTTAACAACGGTGTTAAAAATAAGAAAAAAATAATAAGCAGAAAGCCCGCTAGAACAAAAATTTGACAAAAATCATATTTATGGAGATAAGTTTTCGCTGCACAGTAATTTCTTTTAAAAGATGGCGTTTATAATGTATTTTTGATGCTTCAAAGAACGTAATAATGCAAAAGAATAAACAGAAACCCCTTAAAGCCGCTATTAAATGGGGTATTATTTTAATATCGTCGGTATGTACATTATTTGGATTGCTTTTCGTACTGGTTTATTTTGGAGTTTTTGGCTCAATACCCAACAATAAAGAACTGCTTGCGGTTAAAAATGAGGAAGCCTCGCTTGTATTTTCGTCCGACCAAAAAATAATAGGTAAATTCTTTGCCGAAAACCGCACAAATATTAGCCTTAGAGACATTCCTGTTCACCTGAAGAATGCGCTTATTGCAACAGAAGACAAACGTTTTTTCAATCATAAAGGAAACGATATCCAGAGCTATTTCAGGGTTTTATTCCGGAGTATTCTCCTCATGGATAAGAGTAGTGGCGGAGGAAGTACATTAACACAGCAATTAGCCAAAAACCTTTATGGGCGCAAATCCTATCGATTCCTGAGCCTTCCCGTAAACAAGATGAAGGAAATGATTATAGCTTCGCGACTTGAGGAATTATACAGCAAAGAGGAGCTGTTGTTGCTATACCTTAATTCCGTGCCCTTCGGCGAAGAAGTGTATGGTGTAGAGTCCGCATCGCGACGCTTTTTCAGCAAACCAACACGAGAACTTAAGGTCGAAGAATCGGCTGTTCTGATTGGCATTTTAAAGGCAAATACATTGTACAATCCACAGATAAACCCCGAAAACTCGCTTGCACGAAGGAATTTAATACTCCGCCTGATGAGCGAACAGGGATATCTCAGTACAAAAGCGGCAGACAGTTTACAGAAGCTCCCGTTGAAACTGAATTACGAGAAAATCGACCCTCCAACCGGATATTTCGTGTATCAGGTGAAGAAGAAAGCTCTGGAAATACTAGAAGACGTTGAAACTCCCGAAGGAAATCCCTATAATCTTGAGAAAGACGGATTAAAGATTTACACCACCCTTAACATGCAAATCCAGGAAATGGCTGCCGAAGCAGTCAAAAGCCATTTAATGGGTATGCAGAAACTGCTGGATAAAGAATTGGATAATTCCCGCTTAAAGAAGCAATGGTTCGCAAGGCAAAAGAAGAATTCGGACAACCTTGATGCCGATATGAAGCGCAGAAAAACAAGGCTTTTCGGTTGGAAAGAAATGCAGGTTAAAAACATCAATAAATTCGACAGTTTATGGTACTATTATAAAATGCTTCACGCATCGGTACTCATCACTAACCCAAAAAACGGAGAAGTAATTACATGGATAGGCGGAAATCACTTTAAAACCTTGCCTTTCGATATGGTATTGTCGCATCGGCAGATTGCATCGGCCTTTAAGCCTATTTTATACGCCACAGCTCTCGAAAATGATATGGATCCTTGCCAATACCTCGAAAACGAAAAAAACAAGTACGAAGGATATGAGGATTGGGAACCCCAGAACTTCGATCGGTCCACCACTTCCGATAGCACGGTGGCTATGTGGTATGCACTCGCGCATTCAATGAACCTTCCAACAGTAGACCTATACTTCAAAGTAGGAAAAGACAACCTTGCAGGTACCTGCGAAAGATTACGTTTTCCGCGGTTCACCAACGATGCCCCTTCGAACGCCCTCGGTACGCTCGATATTTCTCTTTATGAAATTATAAGGGCTTACGGCGCATTTGCGAACCATGGTGAAATGAATGACATGGTAATGATTAGTAAAATCGTTGATGCTAACGGCAAGGTGCTATATAAAAGAAAAACCTCGGAACCCGAAAGAGTTTTCGATGCGGAAACAACTGAAAAAATCACGGCGATGCTACAAGAAGCAATAAACCAGGGAACAGGTACCCGCATCCGGTCGCAATATGGTATAAAAGCCGCATTGGCAGGTAAAACAGGAACTGCCCAAAACTACTCTAACGCATGGTTCATAGCGTATACCCCCGATATGGTTATTGGCACCTGGGTTGGAGCGAGTTCCCCGGAAGTCCATTTCTTTAGTAGCAATGGATCTGGGTCTGCGCTTGCCTTACCCATTATTGCCAAAATTTTAAAAAGAATTGAAAGTAATCCCGAACTTCAACACAAATACCTTACATCATTCGACCTTCCTGAAAGCACGTACGCATTTCTTCAGTGCGATCCATTCCAGGAAACAGGCATAAAGGGCTTCTTCAGAAGAATATTTGGGACAAAACCAAAAGTACAGGACGATACAGCAGGAGAATACAAAGAAATTAAGAAAGAAAAAGAATCGTTCTTCCGGCGACTCTTTGGCAGAAAGAAAAAAGACAAGGAATGATTGTAGCTTCCTTCCTCCTATTCCCGTCAGAATGAACATTCTGCGCAGTTTGGGGTTCATAAGGTTCATTATGAATATTTAGCAAAACGTATTTCAATAATTGCCTAAAATATTCTATCTTTAAGAATATTAGAACCTGGACATATGTCAAAAACACTTGTAATAATGCGTCACGGAAAGTCTACATGGGATTACGAGCATGTTTCGGATATCGACCGCCCGTTAAAAGAATCGGGTATCGCAAACTCTCTGATGATTGCTCAAAAATTGAAGGAAAAGAACCTTCTGCCTCAGCTAATTTTGAGCAGCCATGCAGTAAGGGCTCTGCATACTGCTACCATTGTAGCGCGGCAACTTGGCTGTTCGGAAGCATATATACGTATTAATCCGCTAATTTACAGTTCGGAAACAAATGAGTTACTTCAACTTATTAAGGATACTGACGATTCCTGTAAAACACTCTTCATTTTTGGCCATAACCCCACATTTACAATGCTCGCAAACCTGTTCCTTCGGGATCCGATTGCCGAACTTCCTACCTCAGGAACCGTTATTCTCGGGTTTAACAGCCAAAGTTGGAAAGAAATATCCGCTCATAATAAGACTTCGGAAGAAATGCTATTCCCAAAATTGCTCAATAATACCGCCAATTAATGAACTAACTTGGGTTATTTTGCCTATTTTTGAAACACATACAAAATATAAAATTAAGGTTTAACATGACCAAGCAACGCACAATAGTTAACAGGGAACTTAGCTGGTTATCATTCAACGAAAGAGTTTTGCAGGAAGCTGCAGATCCTACCATTCCATTATCCGAAAGAATAAAGTTTCTTGGTATTTTCTCCAACAACCTCGACGAATTTTTTAAGGTTCGCGTTGCAACCATCAAAAAAATGACCGAGCTTAAACTCGGTAACCCGAAAGTTATTGGCGATAAACCCGAAAAAGTACTCGCCAGAATAAAAGAGAAAGTACTTCAGCTTCAGCATAAATTCGAGAATATATATGTAGAAGTGCTTGTAGAACTCGAAAAAAGGAACATCTACATCATTAACGAGTATCAGCTCAATGCAGAACAAGCCGAATTTGTGAAATCCTATTTCGACGACAAAGTACAGCCCGCATTGGCTCCAGTTATGCTTTGCAGTTTAAAAAAATTCCCTTACCTAAAGGATAAATCCATATACCTGGCCACCAAACTATCTAAAAAAGGGCAAAAGCAGGTGGAATACGCTCTTATCGAAATACCTACTGCGGTTTTACCACGCTTTTTGGTACTTCCGAGCGTTGGCGAAAGGAAATATATCATTCTGCTTGACGACATTATTCGCTTCAACCTCAAAGAAGTATTCAGTATTTTCGATTTCGATGAGTATAAAGCCTACACCATCAAGCTTACCCGAGATGCTGAGCTGGATATAGACAACGATCTTTCGAAAAGCTTTCTCGAAAAAATCCAAAAAGGAGTTTCGGGCAGGAAAAAAGGAGAACCCGTGCGCTTCGTTTACGATGCCTCTATGCCAAAGGATTTGCTTAAGTATTTAAAAGAAGCTCTTGAGTTTGACCAGTACGATAGCATGATTCCAGGAGGCAGGTACCATAATTTCAAAGATTTTATGGGCTTCCCCAACATGGGTGTTGCCGGAATGGAGTATGAAAAAACGCCACAGCTCACCCACCCACTGATGGTAAACAATCCATCTATCATTAAAACCATTCAACAACAGGACCTTCTGCTGCACTATCCATACCAGAAGTTCTCGCATTTTATCAACCTGCTTCGCGAAGCCGCCATTAATCCCGAGGTAAAATCGATCAAAATTACACTGTACCGCGTTGCTTCAAACTCAAAGGTTATCAATGCTCTTATCAATGCAGCCCGGAACGAGAAAGATGTTACCGTCATTATTGAGCTTCAGGCACGATTCGATGAAAAATCCAATATTTACTGGTCGCGTAAGCTCGAAGAAGCCGGAGCCAAAGTACTATTTGGAATTCCCGGATTGAAAGTTCATGCCAAACTATTGCTTATTACCTTCAAATCGAAGAAGCACGAATCCATGATTGCGGGTATCAGCACCGGTAATTTCCACGAAGGAAACGCGGCGGTTTACACCGACATGGCCTTATTTACGGCACACAAAAAAATAACCGCCGAAGTAGCTCAGGTGTTCGATTACTTCGATAACAGTTACAAATACTATTCTTACAAACACCTTATTGTTTCTCCGCAGTTTATGCGCAAAAGAATGGAATCCCTCATCAATAAAGAAATTAAGCTGGCCAAAGAAGGAAAACCCGCATATATTATCGTAAAACTGAACAATCTGGTTGATAACACGATGATTGACAAACTGTACGAAGCCAGCCAGAAAGGTGTAAAAATTAAACTGATTGTTCGCGGCATGTGCTCTATTATGCCGGGAGTACCTGGCCTGAGCGACAATATTGAAGCCATAAGTATTGTGGATAAATACCTCGAACACGCACGGATTATTATCTTCGGCAATAATGGCGATGAAAGTATCTATATAACATCGGCCGACTGGATGACCCGCAACCTCGACAACCGCGTGGAAGTGGCCAGTCCGGTTTACGACCCTGAACTAAAGAAGGAGATAAGGCGTATCATCGATATTCAGCTTGGCGATAATGTGAAGGCCCGTACGATTGACGAATGCCAGGGCAACCTTTTCCGCAAAACGGAAAACAAAGACAAAGTCCGCTCGCAATTCGAAATTTATAATTACTACTTGTCTCAATTTAATACAAACAATTAAATCTTTAAATATCTGTTTTTTAAATCCATAGTTTACACACTTAAAATAAGGTTCATTTTAGGTTTGACCAACTTTCTTCATTACTTTTGCACCTTTAAAGTCTGGTTTAACTAAACGCAATCATGTTGGGAAAAGAAGTTAAAAAAGTATCGTTTTACACCCTGGGATGCAAGCTCAATTTTGCCGAAACAGCAACAATATCAAGGAAATTCACCGATAATGGCTACGATAAAGTAGAATTTGGCGATCGCTCCGATGTTATCGTTATCAATACCTGCTCTGTTACACAATTAGCCGATAAAAAATGCCGGCAAGCCATAAGCAAAGCGGCGCGCAACTCTCCCAATGCCATAGTTGCTGTTATTGGTTGCTATTCGCAACTTAAACCCGATGAAATTTCTCATATCGAAGGAGTTGACATTGTGCTGGGTACCAAAGAGAAGTTCGATATTCTCGATTATGTGCACGAATACGAAAAACAGGCTTCCCCAAACACCATTGTACACTCCTGCGAAATAGATCAGGCGGAAGAATTCAACCCCTCATTTTCCATGTTTGAACGTACGCGCTCTTTCCTGAAGATACAGGATGGGTGCGACTACAATTGCAGCTACTGCACTATACCCCTGGCTCGTGGCATCAGCCGAAATACCACCATTGAAAAAACTATAGCAGAAGCTCGAAAAATAGCTAGCCAGGGAATTAAAGAGATTGTGCTTACCGGCGTAAATATTGGAGATTTCGGAAAGTCAACCAACGAAACCTTTACGGAACTTGTTCATCAGTTAGATGAAGTAGAAGGAATCGAGCGTTTCCGCATATCTTCCATTGAACCCAATCTGCTAACTAACGAGATTATTGAATTTGTGGCACGATCAAAGCGGTTTGTCCCTCATTTCCATATACCTTTACAGTCGGGCTGTAACGAGATACTTGGCCTTATGAAACGCCGCTATACCCGCGAATTATTTGCAAACCGAATTAAGGCAATCAAAGCAGTTATGCCCGAAGCTTGTATTGGTGCCGATGTAATCGTTGGTTTCCCCGGAGAATCCGATGAACGCTTTAATGACACGTACACATTTATTGAATCTTTGGATTTGTCATATCTTCATGTATTTAGTTACTCCGAACGCAAAGATACCAAGGCTATACTGCTGCCGCAAAAGGTAAATCCCAAGCAAAAAGATCTTCGCAGCCAACAACTGATTCAACTTTCAGATAAAAAGAGACATTTATTCTACCAGCAACACATTGGTAATACGGCCACGGTTCTTTTCGAATCCGAGCAAACCGAAGGTATGATGCATGGCTTTACCTCCAATTATATTAAAGTGGAGGCACCGTTCGATCATCGAAAAATAAACCAGACCATTGATATAAAACTGATGCAGATAATGCCATCAGGCGATGTGGCTATAGAGTATATATAATTGTTTCAAGAACCTTTAATAATAAACATTCCAAAACGTCAATAACTTAACATAAAATATTTTCTCATGAATTACGAAGCTACGTGTAAAAAAGTTATCGATATTGCATTGCAAACCAGCGAATTCATATCCTCCGAAGCCCGCAAATTTTCTTTAGACAATGTTGAAGTAAAAGGGCTGCACAACTTTGTTTCATATGTTGATAAAGGCTCTGAAGAAAGAATCGTAGAAGGTTTGCATAAATTAGTTCCCGAAGCCGGCTTTATTGCCGAGGAAGGCACGCGTGGCTACAACAATGAGCAACTGAAATGGGTTATCGATCCGCTCGATGGCACAACCAACTTTATCCATGGCCTGCCTGTTTATTCGATTTCAATTGCCTTAATGGATGGCGACCATACAGTTCTTGGCGTTGTACACGAGGTAAACCTGAAAGAAACATTTTATGCGTGGAAGGATAGTAAAGCATATTTGAACGAAAGACCTATAAGGGTTTCTACCGCTTCGTCTGTAAAAGATTCGCTAATAGCAGCTGGTTTTCCATATTACGATTTTCATAAAATGCATGCTTATTTGGATTCGCTTGAATTTATCCTAAAGAACTCTCATGGAGCAAGGCGTTTAGGCTCGGCAGCAGCCGATCTTGCTTATGTTGCCTGCGGCCGTTTCGAAGCTTTTTACGAATACAGCCTTAAACCATGGGATGTTGCCGCAGGTGCTTTTATTGTTGAACAAGCCGGAGGAAAAATCAGCGATTTTAGTGGCGGAAAAAATCATATTTTTGGCGAAGAATTAATTGCTTCCAATTCGCTTATATTTGATGAGTTTTTTGCGATTGCAAGCAAATATTTGGGTAAAAAGTAATAAAAGAATGAATGCATTTATAAACGGGGTGCTCATTGGCCTTATTAAGCTGATATCTTTACTGCCTTTATGGGTATTGTACAGAATATCCGACTTATTGTACCCCATTATTTATTATGTTGTAAAATACAGAAAGAAAGTCGTTTTCGAGAACCTGCGCATGGCATTCCCCGAAAAATCAGAGGAGGAAATCACACGCATTGCCAAGAAGTTTTATCGGCATTTCTGCGATTTGTTTATCGAAACGTTTAAAATGTTTACGATTTCCCGAGCCAATATAGAACGAAGAATTAAGTTTACCGATACAACCAATATACTTGAGGAGTATAAAAACAATAAGCACATTCTTACTGTAATGGCTCATTATAACAATTGGGAATGGGGCGCCGGCCTTAGCATGCAAACACCTTATCATTACGAGGCTATTTATAAACCCCTCGAAAATGAATATTTCGACAAGATGATGTTGAAAACCCGGTCGCGCTTTGGTGCCGAACTAGTTCCTATGCGCAATACGGCACGCCATTTAGCCAAGAATATATCCGACGGAAAGCTTACACTGTTAAACTTTATAGCCGATCAATCCCCTGTTCAAACAGAAGTTGTTTATTGTACCACCTTTTTCAATCTTAAAACGCCTGTTCAACTGGGAGCCGAAAAATTGGCAGCAAAAACAAAGCAACCCGTCTATTTTTTCAAATACCGAAAGATTAAGCGTGGTTATTACGAAGTAGAACCTGTAAAGCTTTGTGATGATGCCAGTCTATTAAAGCAATACGAATTAACCGATTTACACACAAAAGTACTGGAAGACCTGATACGTGAAGCTCCTCAATATTGGCTGTGGTCGCATCGCCGGTGGAAATATATGCCCAAATAACCTGAAATTATTACTGTGAAACAAACCTCCATTGTCATTTTAAACTGGAATACGCGGCAGCAACTGGCTACCTTTCTGCCCATTTTATTAAAATACACCGATTTATCTATTAATCAGATCGTTGTTGCCGATAATGCATCTACCGACGATTCGGTTCCCTATGTAAAACAACATTTCCCGGAAATACAAATTATTCAGCTCGATCAGAATTATGGATTTGCCGAAGGGTACAACAGGGCTTTGAAAGAAGTTCAATCCGAATACTACGTGCTGTTAAATTCCGATATCGAAGTTACCGGGAACTGGCTCCCACCTTTAATAAATTTGTTGGAAGCCGACAAAAGTATTGCCGCATGTATGCCCAAATTCCTATCTTATAGTAATAGGGAATACTTTGAATATGCCGGGGCCGCTGGCGGCTATATCGATTACCTGGGATACCCTTTCTGTAAAGGCCGAATTTTCGATGCTTTAGAAAAAGATGATAATCAATACAACGGAATATATGAAGTATTTTGGGCAACAGGCGCTTGCCTGGTAATACGCTCCGAGCTATTCCATTCGCTGCAAGGCTTCGATCCTTTTTTCTTTGCGCATATGGAGGAAATTGACCTATGCTGGCGCCTTCAAAATAAAGGACACAAAATATATTGTACTACCCAATCCACAGTTTACCATATCGGAGGAGGCACACTACCAAAAGGAAATCCAAGGAAAACATACCTGAACTTCAGAAATAACCTGATACTCCTGTTTAAAAATCTTCCTCAAAACAAAAGATACATTCTCTATTACCGATATTTGCTAAATATGCTTTCCATTGCAAAGTATATCAGCGCCCGCATGTTCCAGGATGCATGGGCTGTATTCCGGGCCTATTTCGGGTTTATTAAATATGTAAAAGCCTATGGGAGAAGGGAAAAAATATATACCTATCCAGAAGTTATTTATCCCAAATGCGTTGTTACAGATTTTTTCCTACACAAAAAAAGTAAATTCACCGATCTGGACTGGAAAACGCAACCCGAGGTAAAAAAATACTAAATCCGAAGGTTACTTTTTCGCTGATTTAGCCATAAATGCTAAATCAGTCTAATATATGGAAAGCAATTGGGAAGAAAGAAAGATCCTTGTTGTAGAGGATGATGATACGAATTTCCTTTATATTTCAGCACTTATTAAGAAAAAAAAGGTTCAATTAATACGCAGCAAAGATGGGCTGGACGCATTTTTCCTATGCATGACAGCTCCTCCTGATATCGTTATTATGGACATTCGCTTACCCATTATGAATGGCTTCGATTCTATACGTTTGATAAAAAAGTACGAGCCAACCATTCCTATCATTACGTTAACGGCCTCGGCAATGAACGAAGACAGGATGAATGCTATAGACGCAGGTTGCGACGCCTTTGTTACCAAACCTATATTGCCAGATGAACTAATTGGTGTAATCGAATACTTTCTTACACATCCCAGAAGCGCGTTCAAATTTTTTCAATCCTCAAGGACTAATAATCTATCACAGATCCCACAATAATTCACAATGCCCTAAAGTTGCCCCAGCACTTTTTCGAGCTGAATACCCCTGGATCCTTTAATAAGGATGGTATATCCTTTAAGTATGTGTTGCGACAAGTATGTACTTAAATCAGCAACTTTCTCAAAAGAAAGGATGCCGTAGCTTTTGGCAATTTTATTATAAACAGGCCCAACCAGCAAAGCATTGCATTTATTGGCCTGTAGCAGTTCAATCATTTTCTTGTGTTCGGTTTCCGCATCATCACCCAATTCCAACATATCTCCTAAAATGGCAATCTTTGGCGAAGCCTTCACGGCAAACAGATTAAGAAGCGAAAGCTCTGTACTTGATGGGTTTGCATTATAACAATCCACAAATAAGGTATTATTGGATGTTATGGTTAATTGTGACCGGTTATTTACGGGCTTATAGTTTACAATTGCAGTGCGAATAGATTCATTGGAAACCTCAAAATATTTTCCAATTGCTGCGGCAGCCAGCACATTTTCAAAATTATAGTTCCCTATTAGCTGGGTTTTTACGTCAAACGAGGACGAATCGCTGCATTCAACATGTGCACTCAGGAAAAGATCTCCTGGAGTAAGGCTTCCCTTGCAAATATCTCCCGATTTTACCCCATAGCTCAGCTTCTGTGTTTTAATAGAAGCCAACAACGTAGTTAATATCTCATTTTCGGCATTGTAAAAAATAGTTCCCTGGCTTTCTCCCAGGAAATCATATAACTCCTTCTTTGTTTTCTTTACCCCTTCGAAACCACCAAATCCTTCAAGATGGGCTTTCCCTATATTGGTAATTAATCCGAACGAGGGTTCTGCAATTTTGCATAGTGTTTGAATCTCGTAAGGATGATTTGCGCCCATTTCTATAATGGCAAAATTGTGGCGTGGTTCAATAGATAAAAGGGTAAGCGGCACGCCAATGTGATTGTTCAAATTCCCCTCGGTGGCTAAAACATTATATTTTTGAGAGAGAACAGCTTTTACCAATTCCTTTGTAGTTGTTTTTCCGTTTGTTCCAGTAATGGCCAAAACAGGAATATCTAATTGCCGGCGGTGGAAATTAGCCAATGCCTGCAATGTAGATAATACATCTTCTACAAGGATTGTTCTATCGGAAACCTGGCAGGCAGGATTATCAATTACCGCATATGCAGCACCTTTATCAAGTGCCTCCCTGGCAAAATTGTTACCATCGAACTTTTCTCCCTTAAGTGCAAAATAGATTACACCTTCTTTAATTTTTCGCGAATCCGTTGTTATGGACGGATATTGCATAAAAATTTTATATAAATCGCTGATTGTCATAAAAAACAAATAAAAAAATGGGCATTAAGCCCCATATATATTAAGTCATTTTCTTTTATCTTTTACCACCTTTACCGATAGGCGAGCCCACACGTGTCATGGCACAGCGGAAGCCCAGGTCATCGCGCGATTGATCTTCCTGTAAAAACCTTCTTGTTGATGGGCTGAGCCAGTATGCACGGTCTCTCCATCCACCACCTTTATAGATTCTTACGTTATCGTTAACCAAAGAAGCCATATCGCTCGTTTTCTGCGAATACATACGTTGTGAACCAGGACCTTTGTCTGCATCAGCGTTTACATAATCAACACTTGAAGCATAATCGCCATCGTCATAGTTTCTATAATCGGCTTTATTGTATCTTCTCCATTTTTGAGTAGCTTCTTCTTCAGTTACCGGACGATATTTTAAGCGACCAAGACTGTCTTTCTGAGCTACATTGCCTTCAGCATCTCTCTCAAGCGTTGTAAAAATATTACCGCGGAAAGGTCTGAATTCATCGAAATCTTCATAAGATAATGGTCTGTAAACGTCAAGAACCCATTCGTTTACATTACCAGCCATACAGAATAGTCCATAATCGTTAGGCCAGAAAGATGAAACAGGAACGGTAATACTACCAGCATCATTTAATGCACCTGCTACACCCATCATATCGCCCCGGCCACGTACAAAGTTAGCACGCATTTCGCCACGAACTTTCTTGGCATCGTTACGAACATTGTGACCGTTCCATGGATATATTCTTCTTTCGTATATTCTTTCTTCGTATGAGTTTCCGATAAGACCCATAGCAGCGTATTCCCATTCAGCTTCGGTTGGGAGACGATACTTTGGTAAAAGGATACCATCTTCAATCATTACCTTACGATCCTGTTTATTTGGGTCTAAGCTCTTCAGGTTTTGACGAACCAAACCTTCGTACTGGCCAGCTAAATAAGCATCGGTATTAAAGTTATTGTCACCAACCTGGTTCGGATCTTTATCTAGAATTCCTTCATCAATCAGTAATTTTTCGTTTACACGGTCAGTACGCCATGCGCAAAAGTCATTAGCCTGTAACCAGTTCACGCCTACTACAGGATAGTCGTTGTATGAAGGGTGACGGAAATAGTATTCGACATAAGGTTCGTTATAAGCCAATTTGCTTCTCCATACCAATGTATCGGGCAATGCTTTGCGATATACTTCAGGATAGTCAACAAATACCCTTGATATCCAGTAAAGATATTCACGGTAATCAACGTTGGTAACTTCTGTTTCATCCATGTAAAAAGACTCAACGGTTACCCTGCGGGGGGTATTATTCCAGTCATAAGCAATATCCTGCTCTACACGGCCCATGGTAAATGAACCACCTTCAATAAATACCAAGCCAGGACCGGTTTGTTGTTCAACGCCTTGCTTCACTTCAAATCCACCATTATCCGGATCATTGTATTTCCATCCTGTGGTGGGTGATTCGCCTTTCCCTTTGCTGGATTTGCAGGAAACTGAAATACCGATTATTACTGCCAAAAATAAAAGAAAACCAACCTTGTATCTCATACGTAATATGTTTTTATAGTCAAATATAATCAAATTTTTAATCTCAAATGATCTGTTAAGCAATTATCGCGAAATTTTCGGACACTTTATCGTTCGCATCCTTTTCTTCGGGTCATTATACTTGAAATGGTAAATAAAGGTTACTTCGTGGGCACCAAAATTTTTGACTTGTTGATAATTTTTAGGGACCCATGCATCATAACTATATACCAAAGTCATGGCTCCGTTAGTATAACCAAGCTGTCCAATGAATGTGGAAAACTTAAGATTGAGATCGTTACGCACCCAAATTCCTCCGATAACGGAATTATATTTTACATTACAACCCAAATTAAAATATGCTGAAGGCCCCTGTATTTGACCCATAATACCGGGATACCAGGTTAACCCCTGTTGTTCCCTGTTCTTTTTAATTACCGAATATTCGGCCATGGCCTGAATAGTAAATTTCATTGGTGTAGTGTATGAGCCGGATGAACCAGACATTTCGTTCGGCATATTTAAATGATGAACGGAAAAGCTGAGCAAATATTGTTCGCCAAAATATAAAGCGGCTCCTGCTGCAAAATCGGGAAAAATTTTGGACCGATCGGCAATAATTTCAGTTGCACCTGGTGTTCCATAAGGATTTTGATCAGGCAACGTCAGAGACCCTGCATTGAGTTGCTTTTGAACAACGGAAGCCTGAATTCCCAGGCTAAGAATATTAGAATTGTTTAACTCTATGGGATAACTGTAAACCATATCAAAAGACGTGCGACTGATAGCACCGTCGGACTGAATATCGCGGTTTACAGCTGCGCCAACATTACTGGAGATAGCATCTATATAACGATCGTACGATACAAAATAGGTTACAAATGCGTTTCCCAAGCCAGGCCATTGATTTCTATAACCTGCCATTATTCGGGCATACGGGGAATTACCTGCATAGGCCGGATTGAAAAAAAGCTGATGATGATTTATCTGGGAATATGCCGGATCCTGCCCTTGCACTGGCACAGCAATAATCAAAATAAATCCAATAAGAATAATATTCGCTTTCAACCTTTGAATAAATAGCAATGTTTCGGGTTACAATAATATTTAAATTTGATGGAAGAAAAAAGAATTCTCCCCAATAAAACGCTTTTTGCCGCATTTTGTTATGTGTTGAATCTTCCTTTATATAATAAGTATATATTTGTTGCGTTTTTATATTGATTGGGCTTTTTAATGAATATGTTTAAGAAAATCTGCATTTCGTTCCTCTTTTCCTTATCCGGTATCCTTTTGCTGGCTAAGCCGGGAACTTTCTTACATATCGAAAAAAATGGGCTCCAATGGTCTTCCCTTAAAATACTGGACATACAGGATAGCTCCTATCGTACAATTCCCTATTTTACAAATTGTATATTCGGTAAGGATGGCCAAACGCCTCTATACTCGGGCAAAGTAAACATTGGTGGAAGCGCCCTTGCCCATTTTCCTTACCAATTTACTCAACAATACTTCGAACCGATACCCGAAAATGAGCAGTCGTACTACACTTCGCTCAATATTAATGATTCACTGCAGGTTAATTTTACAATAAGCACCGAGCAAAAGCAGCATTTTCTTTGTTTTTCTTTTGTTCCTGTTCGCAGGAATAAACAAACAGGTAAGCCAGAACGCCTGAAATACTTTGTTCTGGAGATCTCACAATCGGCAGACCAAACAATAAGCAGCGCAAGAGCAGAAGCATTGCCGGTTACCAATTCGGTTCTTAACAGTGGTGAATGGTTTAAGATGAAAGTGAATAAAAGTGGTGTTTACCAGGTTCTTTACAGCGATTTGAAAGATCTGGGACTTTCCAACCCTGCGAATGTACGGATATACGGCAATGGAGGCAGAATGCTTGAAGAGGTAAACGATGGCGGACAAACAACAGACCTGCAGGAGATACCTGTTCAATTCGTCAATGGCGCCGATGGCGTTTTTAATGAAGGCGATTATGTCCTTTTTTACGCGCAAGGCCCTGATACGTGGCAATGGAATGACAAACAGCTCACTTATGAGCACCAGAAGCATAAATATACCGATGCCATTACCTATTTTATTACTTCGGCAGCCGGCGGCAAACAAATCCCATTAGCAGAGAAGCCTTCAGGAGAGCCTTCTCACTTAGTTACTTCTTACGATTACCTTGATTTTCATGAATCAGACCTTAACAATCTGATTCGTTCGGGCCGCGATTTTTACGGAGAACTGTTCAGCTCAACGTCCTATTACGATTTTCCTTTCGATATTCCGAATCTTGTAAGCACCGAAAAAATAAAGATCCAGGCGCAGGTAGCTGCGCGTTCCGGTTCGAATTCCGGTTTTCAGTTTATTAGTAATAACCAGACTATTGGAAATATTAGCATTCCTTATGTAAACACACTGAGTGACCTTGCCGACTATGCCAACAATGGAAAATTGAATTCAGAATTTACCGGCATTCCAGGGAAAAACGGTATTCGCGTCGTATATAATAAAAATGGTAACTCGTCTGCCTTAGGATGGCTCGATTATATCCGTATTCATGCCCGTGAGAACCTGGTATATAACAATGCGCAATTTGAATTTCGCGATATACGATCGGTAGGAACTGGCAATATGGCGCAATACACAATTGTTTCAAACGCTAACCCTCTACAGGTTTGGGATGTAACTGACCTAAATAATACAAAACAAGTATCATCTACCGTTCAGAATAATACCATAGTATTTACAGCCTCTGCTGACTATTTAAGAAATTATGTTGTTTTCGATCCCAAAGCTGGCCTTTTACGTCCACAATTTGTACCGGAAAACAAGGGAAAGATTGCCAACCAAAATCTTCACGGGCAGCAAAACATCGATTATATCATAATAACCCATCCTTCCTTTATTGCACAAGCCAATGAGCTGGCCGAACTGCATCGCACACAAGATGGTTTAAATACGGTTGTTGCTACCACCGAAGAAGTATTCAATGAATTTTCCTCGGGAAATCCCGATCCTGCCGCTATACGAAACTACGCAAAGTGGCTTTACGACCAGGCTGAAACACCAGATAAAGCGCCCAAATACCTGTTGCTTTTTGGCGATGGCTCTTATGACCGGAAATCTACATCGCAGGAAAACACAAATTACGTATTAACTTACCAGTCAATCAACTCTTTATCGCCTGTTTCATCATATGTTTCGGATGACTATTTTGGGCTACTCGATAATGGTGAGCAAATTGAAACAGGCAAGCTCGACATTGGCGTGGGAAGACTTCCGGTAAGCTCAACCGACGAAGCCTCAACGGTTGTGAAAAAGATAAGAAACTACCTCGATGTAAAAAACTTCGGGAGCTGGCGCAATCAGCTATGCTTTATAGGCGACGACGAGGATAATAACATCCATATGCAGCAAGCTGACCAGTTGGCTGATTATGTGAACCAAAACTATCCCAGTTTCAATATAAACAAGATTTACCTTGATGCTTACCCGCAGGTTTCAACGTCCTCAGGTCAACGTTATCCGGAGGCGAACAGGGCCGTTTACAACCAGATAAATGCTGGCGCCCTCATTATGAACTATACCGGGCATGGCAACGAAAAAGGCCTCACGCACGAACAGGTGATCCGTCAAAACGAGGATATAAACCAATGGACCAATAAGCTTTACCCGCTGTTTGTTACAGCAACCTGTGAATTCAGCCGTTTCGACGACTACAAATACCAAACCGGTGGCGAAGATGTGTTGCTCAATCCCAATGGCGGGGGAATAGCCCTGTTAACAACAACGCGCGTTGTATATTCGGGACCTAATTTTATCCTCAATCAGCAATTTTATACCCATGTTTTTGCAAAAGATAGCAACGGCAAGTCACTTGCGCTTGGCGAAATAATGCGCCGCACCAAAAACAGCACAGGAAATGACATCAACAAACTCAATTTCACATTACTTGGCGATCCGGCGCTTAAATTGGCTATTCCTGAGTATTCGATCATTACTGATAGCATTAACAATGCCGCTTTGGGAGAAAATGACACGATCAGAGCCTACCAAACCGTCGAAATTAAAGGTCATATTGAGAATACGCCAGGAGCAGTATTCAGTGGATTCAATGGAACACTTACCATTAACCTGTTTGACAAAACCCAAAACGTAACTACATTGTCCAACGACGGGTTGCAGCCATTTTCTTTTTCCTCACAGAATAGCTCTTTGTTTAAAGGGAAAGCCACTGTAAAGGATGGATACTTCAAAGCTTCCATTATAGTGCCCAGGGATATTGATTATAACTATGGCTTTGGCAAAGTCAGTTATTATGCAAGTAATAGTAATACCGATGCTTACGGTAATTTAAAACAAATTGTTGTAGGGGGATTGTCCAATACAGGGGGATCGGACAATCTTGGCCCGCTGGTAAGGCTTTTTCTTAACGATACGATCTTCAAAAATGGCGGTATATCTAACGAATATCCAACATTACTGGCCAAAGTATCCGACGATAATGGAATAAATCCAGGAGGAAATGGCATAGGACACGATATTATTGCTTTTCTGGATAACGACCCCTCGCAACGCTTTATTCTGAACAATTATTTCCAAAGCGATCTGGATAATTTCAAATCCGGCGCAGTGGAGTTTCAACTTCCACGCATTGCTCCGGGCAGTCACACCCTCTCGTTTAAAGTTTGGGATATTTTCAATAACTCATCGGAAGCGAAATTGAACTTTGTAGTGTTGAACGGTAATAACCTTTCGATAGGCAAGACGTATAACTTCCCCAATCCGATGCAGGATTATACAAATTTCTTCTTCGAGCACAATGCGCAGGATGAAAATTTAGATGCTACCATCGAGATATATTCCCTTGCGGGACGAAAAATAAGAAATCTTTATTACTCCATTTTGCCCGGAGGCTTTACTTCTGGCGCCCTGGAATGGGATGGCAAAGACGATAACGGAAAAAAAATTTCGCCCGGAGTATATATTTATCAGGTAATAATACGTTCTAATAAATTAGGATGGGTAAAAAGTAATGCACAAAAAATTGTTGTAATTAATTAACAATGTTTGTGTAAATAATATATTTACAAAGAAAATTGAATTTAAAATGTACAGTAGACAATTATTTCTTGTATTAACCCTTTTTCTAAGCAGCCTTACGCATGTTTATTCGCAAATTTCTGTTGATGAGCTTTCGGGCAAAACCAACAATCCGGTTCAAACAGCCGTGCCCTTTTTGACTATTGCACCCGACTCAAGAGGAGGCGCAATGGGCGATTTGGGCGCTGCAACATCTCCCGATGTAAATTCCATGCATTGGAACCCCGCAAAGTTTGCATTTATCGAAGATGACATGGGTGTTGCATTTTCTTACACCCCATGGCTTCGCAATCTGGTTGGAGATATCGATCTCGCCTATCTTACAGGTTATAAAAAAATTGACAAGCAACAAACCATAGCTGCATCTTTATTATACTTCGCACTCGGCGATATTCAATTTACCGATAGAGAAGGTGAATATATAAAAACTGCAAAGCCCAACGAGTTCTCCATTGACGTTGCTTACGCCCGTAAATTTGGCGAAAAATTCAGTGGTGGCTTGGCCTTTCGTTATATCCATTCCGATTTATCCAATGGAATGAGCGTTGGAGGAACAGCTACCTCTGCCGGAAATGCCTTTGCAGCAGATATTTCGGCTTATTACAATACGCCCATCCGCATTTCCGAGTACAACAGCAAACTTGCTTTTGGTATCGACATTTCGAATATCGGGAACAAGATTACCTACAACAAAAGTGAAATGAACAAAGATTTCCTGCCAATGAATTTTAGACTTGGCGGCGCTTTAACCATGGATATAAACGAATACAATTCATTTACCTTTGGGGCTGATATAAACAAACTCTTGGTTCCCTCAACGCCTGTAACCCGAAACGACTCGGTGATTTACGGGAAGGACCCCGATGTACCTGTTGTAGTAGCCATTTTTCAGTCGTTCTGGGATGCTCCCGGCGTACCTGGCAGTGATGGCAAAAGAAGCGTATTGAAAGAAGAATTACGTGAGTTCACCTATTCCCTAGGGGTTGAATACTGGTACAGGAAACAATTTGCCATTCGTGCCGGTTATTTCCACGAAGCTGAAACCAAAGGCAACAGAAAATACTTCTCTGTTGGATTAGGGCTCCGGATGAATGTAATTGGGTTCGATTTCTCATATCTTGTTCCGCAGAATGCCAACAACCCATTGGCCAATACGCTACGGTTTACACTCTCGCTCGGTTTTGACGCATTAAAAAGACAAAAAAATACAATAAACTAACGTGAAATTCAGAGTTGGCTTTGGGTTCGACGTACATCAGCTGGTCGAACACCGCGATTTTATTCTTGGCGGCATTAAAGTGGAACACACCAAAGGCGCATTGGGACATTCGGATGCCGATGTTCTTATTCATGCTATTTGCGATGCGCTTCTGGGAGCCGCCAATATGGGAGACATAGGGAAACATTTCCCCGACACATCCAACGAATTCAAGAATATTGACAGCAAAATACTGTTAGCAAGAACAGTAGCGCTTATTCGTTCGAAAGGGTACGAAATATCGAATATCGACTCAACGGTATGTCTTCAAAAGCCTAAAATAAAGCCATATATCGAAACCATGACTGCAGTTCTCGCTAAAACAATGGAAATACCTGAGGAAGACCTTTCCATTAAAGCCACTACCACAGAAAAACTGGGTTATGTAGGCCGCGAAGAAGGCGTTTCGGCTTATGCAACGGTGTTGATTTACCGGACCAATTAATCCCATTAATTTTAGTCAGAATTCTGTTGTTTTAAAAAACCAAAAGACTTAAAACGTATCTTTGCATTACAATTTATGCTATTCCTTCAACAAGGAATAAATTTGAACGTTGTAATACTGATTGTTTAATAAAGTCATGGCTATTGCTGAAAATATAAAAACGATACAATCTGGGATTCCCTCCCATGTAACCCTGGTTGCCATTTCCAAGACCAAACCATTGGAAGCCATTATGGAAGCGTACAATTCGGGGATCAGAATCTTTGGCGAAAACAAAGTACAGGAACTTACATCAAAGTACGAACAATTGCCTAAAGATATTGAATGGCACCTGGTAGGCCATCTTCAAACGAATAAAGTAAAGTACATCGCGCCCTTTGTAAGCCTTATTCATTCGGTAGATTCGTTAAGCCTTCTGAAAGAAATAGATAAACAGGCCAAAAAGAACAACCGCATAATCCGATGCCTTTTACAAGTATATATTGCCAGCGAGGAAACCAAATTCGGCCTTTCGGAAGAAGAACTGAATGAATTGGTACATTCCGAAGAACTGGCCTCTTTATCAAACGTTTCTATTTGCGGTTTGATGGGAATGGCTACATTCACTGATAATACAAGCCAGATTCGAAAAGAATTCAATTCCCTGTCCCTTATTTTTCAGCGGTTAAAAGAAACACTGTTTGCAAACCATCAGGAATTTAAAGAAATTTCGATGGGTATGTCGTCCGATTACAGGATTGCCATTGAAGAAGGAAGCACTATGGTACGCATAGGAAGCGATATATTTGGAGAACGTAACTATAAACTATAAAAAACGACATTATGATTAGCCTTGAGACAAAATATCTGGGTTTAACACTTAAAAATCCAATAATCATCAGCAGTTCCGGACTAACCGATTCGGTTGAAAAAATTAAAAGACTTGAAAAAGCAGGAGCTGGCGCAGTTGTTTTGAAATCGCTCTTCGAAGAACAGATTAAAGCGGAAGCCGGCGACATGATCAGTTCGAATATCGATAATTATCC
Organism: Bacteroidales bacterium; assembly: GCA_036261135.1. Classification (GTDB taxonomy): domain Bacteria; phylum Bacteroidota; class Bacteroidia; order Bacteroidales; family JAAUTT01; genus JAAUTT01. The sequence goes on along the minus strand of DATALJ010000072.1, from coordinate 2,051 downwards.
GGACGCCGCAGACTATATTAACTCTTACATTAAAGACAATTCGCTGGACCAATACCTTACATTGATTGAGGAAGCGAAGAAACAAACCCAAATCCCCATAATCGCAAGCATCAACTGCTATTCGCCTGAAGAATGGACCAATTTTGCAGCAAAGATTGAGAGTGCTGGTGCCGATGCCCTGGAACTCAACGTATTCTATTTACCAACAGATAAAGACTTTACTTCTGCTGATTATGAAAAGGTTTATTTTGACATTACCGTTAAAATAAAGAATAAGATAAAAATACCTTTTGCTATTAAGCTAAATCCGCATTTTACAAATCTTACCTATATTATAGATCAGGTATTCTATAGGGGAGCGTCAGGGGTAGTGCTATTTAACAGATTTTATGAGCCGGATATTGACATAACCACTAAAAAATTCAAAGCAGCTCACGTATTGAGTTCACCAGCCGATTTAAGAAACACACTGCGTTGGATTGCTATAACAACTGCCCAAATAGAGAACATTGATATTGCCGCTTCTACAGGTGCTCACAGTGGCGAATCGGTGATTAAATTATTACTCGCGGGAGCTAAAGCGGTTCAAATGTGTTCTGCGGTATACAGCAAGGGACCTGAGGTTATATCTTCCGCATTAAAAGAGTTAAGCGATTGGATGAGCCAGAACAAGTATACCTCAATTGAAGATTTTCGTGGAAGTTTGAACTATAAACATATTCCCGATCCTTCTATTTACGAACGTTCACAATTCATGAAATACTTCTCTTCTTATCATTGAAACATTTCAGAAGTCACGAAATGGGCTTTATATGAATCAGACTGTCATTCCGGCGAAGGCCGGAACGGCAAAGCCCTCGCTGAAAGCAATCCATTAACTTACTTCTTTGTATATTTAAAACTGGTTTTTACCCTTTCTTTCTTCTTTGCATTGGCCTTTATTTCTGCGCCTTCACATTTCACCCAAACCATCTCTCCTTCAGGTGAATATTTTACTGTAAAAACGTCGTAGCTCCCTTTAGGGCTTACGATATATTCATCAAACAACGCTATGCCCGATATACAGCCGGTTACATATATGTTATCGTTCGCATCCACCTTAATAATGCGCGAAACATCCAGCTTATCGCTTCCAATCTGTTTTAGCCAAAGCAATGTACCATCGGGCGAATACTTTGCCACAAAAATGTCGTAATTTCCCATAGCAGCCAGTTCCTGGGTACCAAAATGTGCTGAACTAATAAAATAACCGGTTATTACCAAGTTGCCTTGCTTATCTGTGGTTAAATAATAGTCCGCCACATCCAGGTTACTTACAATGTCCTTTATCCACGCCGATTCTGTATCTATATTCCCATTATTGGAAGAAGAAAAAGATCCCATCACAAACAAGGAAATAAGCAATAATGATGACCTTAGAAAGGCAGTAATGATACTCATTTTACCTGATCCATAGCGTTTGTTTGTTTGTTGAACTGCTCGTTTCATAATCTCTACTTTTAGTGTTTAGGTATGTAAAGGCGCTCTTTTTTTTAAAATATCTACTTTATGCTCCACATCCGAAAGAATATCCTTATCGAAACCCTCTTCAATGATTTCCTTCGAAATTTTATCGGTTAAATAAATGGTTTTCAATGTATGAATATCGATGTCAAAAATCTGCGACAGCTTGGCAATGATCTCCTGCGGCGGTTTACGGGAGCTTCGCTCTATCTTGCCAAGGGTCGACGGGTCTATGTCCAGCTCTGAAGCAAGCTTCCGCAATGGCAACTTACGCGAGTTCCTTAATTCGCGGACATAATCACCAAAGAAGACATTTTTTTGACCAGACATAAATTTTTCAGGACAATTTTTGTCCAAATATAGGATATAAAAAAACGAAAGTCAAGTGATTCAGAAAAAAAGTTCGATTAATAGCCTATAAGCCAAAGAATTTTCTCCTCTTCCACGCAACGGTTCACCATATCGATGAGTTGCTGATTGATGTCCAGTAATTTCTTTTTGTGTAATTCCCAGTTTAAACGCCAGTTCATATCAATCTTCTCCAGTAC
>DATALJ010000066.1:0-1664 GCA_036261135.1 Bacteroidales bacterium | reverse complement strand
TTAAAAATAGTGGTCAGATAGTCCTTTATAAACTTGGACTGTTAAGAAATTGAGGTGAAAATAAAGTGCGAATAAAATGGCCTGGCATACTTGTGCTTATTGCTCTGCTACTGACCATGAATTTAAATGTGTCTATGGCAGCTCTTAGCGAGGGTGGTTTTAGTACAAGTTTGAGTTCCCAGAGTACTGTGAACAGCCAGCTAAAACTGTATCACATCGAAAAAGGTGATACCCTGTGGAAGATTTCTCAGAGATATGATGTAGATCTGCAGACTTTAATGGTAGTAAACCACCTAAATAAGAATAGCACCCTTTCTGTTGGGCAATTAGTACAGATTCCCGGCGCTGGATCGGATGTATATGTAATATGTGCAGGGGATACGTTGTGGGGAATAGCGGCGAAGTTTAATGTCAGTACCGATAATCTGATAAGTCTCAATGCGGGGGTTAATCCTGATAATCTAAAGATAGGGGATAAGCTGGTATTGCCCGATAATATTCATAGAGCGCCGGTAAAAGAACCCTCACGAAGTTTTAATCTATCCCCAATGTTCTTTTCCTGGCCGGTTTCTGGGGTTATAACTTCGGTTTTTGGATGGCGTAAATCTGGGTTCCATCATGGTTTGGATATTGCTGCTGATACGGGAACACCTATCAGAGCCTGCGCTGCGGGGAAAGTTGTTTTTACGGGATGGAAATCGATTTACGGGCGTACAGTGGTTATTGAACATTATAATGGTGAACAAACTCTATACGCTCATACCAGTAAAATTTATGTTACTACCGGTGAAAAGGTAATAAAGGGACAAAAAATTGCAGTAGTTGGCTCTACAGGTAATGCAACCGGACCACATCTTCACTTGGAGATAAAAAAAGCTGGTCAAGCCTTAAATCCTTTGAAATATTTACCAAAGCAATAACTGGGCGTAAGGAGTGAGGTGTAAGGGGTTAGGTGTAAAATTACACCTTCTCTTTGCACCTTACGCAATCTACCCCTTACACCTAACGCCTCACCCCTCACTGAATTAATGGGGGCTTTTTTTATGTCCGGTGATGGTCTATTATTATAAAAGTTAAATAAGAACTGAGGGTAAAAGAAGTTATGTTTCTTACTTTATATTCAAACCCGGAAGGCGAAGTATTTGAAAACCGGGAAATCATAATGTTAGGACGCAGTGGTTTAGAATGGGTTATTCCTGAATCCAGTGAGATGATACCACTGCCCAAAGGGGCCACGCTGGTAAGTATACCAGGATATATGCCGGTAGGAATTAACCAGGATGATAAAATAAGCTGCTTGGAGCATGATCACCATTACCATACGAAAAAAATAACTGCGGTTGCAGCTTTATTGCCTCAGGGATTCACCAGGACGCTGCTTCCAGCTTGTGTGAGCCGGAACAATGAAGCCTGGCCTTTATTTGGGTATGCTGCTGTAGGTCTTAAGAACGAAGACATATATGTGGCAGCGGTTCAAACTGATGAACATCACAGGTGGCATCCAACTTATTATAATACTGAAGGGCTGCCTGCCCGAATTAACAAGATGCTGACGAAATATCCCGGAAATAGAATTTTCCGGCAGTTAGCGCGGTGTTCCCTGGAGTATGGCTGTTTTACTCCACAAAATATTTTTTATCAGCGCTGGGAAGCAGGCCTCCCAT
>DATALJ010000002.1:0-3115 GCA_036261135.1 Bacteroidales bacterium | reverse complement strand
TGCGACAGCCGCGAATAAAACTTATAAGGTATTAAGTGGGTAACAAAAATGATGATCAGCCCGATAAACTGAATGGTAAAGTGCTTCATTACGTAGTATGCAGTGTTGCCTCCCTGGTTTTTGTACGCCAGCGTGTAGGTTGAACTGTATACCGCCAATAATGAAGTAATGGACAAGGCCAGAATGACTGCCCAAATTACTGCATCACCTTTGAAATATTTCTTTAGAGTTTCGTTCATCTATGCTTTGATTGTCTTCTTGTTTTATAGTTCCCTTACAAAGGCTTTGAATTGTCGTCCACGGTCTTCGTAATTTTCGAACAGGTCGAAGCTGGCACATGCAGGCGAAAGGAGAACCGCGTCCCCGTTCTTTGCATGCTTGTAGCAGCGTTGTACCGCTTCAGCCATCGAATGTGTATCTTCTATTACAGGCACAATGTCTTTAAAAGCCTCAATAATTTTTGTATTATCCTTGCCCATGCAAACAATTACCTTCACTTTCTTCTTAACCAAATCGTAAAGCTCAGAATAATCGTTGCCTTTGTCTTTCCCGCCAACTATCCAAATGGTTGGAGAGGTCATGCTTTCCAGGGCATACCAGGTTGAATTTACGTTGGTAGCCTTAGAATCGTTGATGTATTGCACTCCACGAACGTTCAGTACGTGTTCCAGTCGGTGCTCGACACCTTGAAAATCGCTCAGGCTTTCGCGTATAATCTCTTTACGGATTTCAAGTACTCTACCTGTTATCCCTGCTGCCATGGAGTTGTAGATGTTATGCTTTCCTTTGAGCGATAACTCATCCAGCGACATGGAGAAGTCGGAATTCTGGTAATTAATCGTAAACGTGTTGTTTTCGATGAAGGCGCCAGGCTTTTGAACTGTTTTGATGGAGAATGGCAGTTTTTGTGCCGAAACTACGATGCGTTGCAACTCGTTAATTGTGATTTCGTCGTCGGAACAGAAGATGAAATGATTCTCTTCGTTCAAATTCTGGGTAATCCTGAATTTCGAATTGATGTAATTCTGAATCTGGTAGTCGTAGCGGTCCAGGTGATCTGGTGTTATGTTAAGCAGAATAGCAATATCGGCTTTGAATTCGTACATACCGTCGAGCTGGAAACTACTGAGTTCGATTACATAAAGATCAAAGTTTTCATTGGCTACCTGCATGGCAAAGCTCTGTCCTACGTTTCCTGCAAGCCCTACATTTAATCCTGCTTTCTTAAGCATGTGGTAGATCAGGGTTGTAGTAGTCGTCTTGCCGTTACTGCCTGTGATGCAGATCTTTTTCGCGTTTGTGTAGCGTCCGGCGAATTCAATTTCTGATATAATGCGAATTCCCTTTTCTTTCAATGCTTTTATAATTGGCGCTTTGTCGGGTATTCCAGGGCTCTTGATTATCTCAAACGCATTCAGGATAAGATAATCCGTATGTTTGTTTTCCTCGTAGGCTATACCATAGTTTTCCAGAATATCTTTGTATTTTTGTTTTATAGGCCCAGCGTCGGATACAAATACTTCGAATCCTTGTTTTTGAGCAAGAACTGCAGCTCCGGCGCCACTCTCGCCAGCTCCTAAAATTACAATCCGGTTAGTAGAAGTAGAATTCATGTTGTTATCGCATTTTGAGTGTAGCAATTGATATGATAGCCAGCATGATACAAATAATCCAAAAGCGGGTAACAATCTTTGCTTCGGGATATCCTTTCATCTGGTAATGATGGTGAAGCGGCGCCATTTTGAAAATCCTGCGTCCTTCGCCGTATTTCTTTTTCGTATATTTAAAGTAGCTTACCTGCATTACAACAGAAGCGTTTTCGGCAATGAAAATGCCGCAAAGTATTGGTATGAGTAATTCTTTGCGAATGAGGATTGCGAAAACTGCTATAATTCCGCCAATAGCAAGGCTTCCGGTATCGCCCATAAATACCTGAGCCGGGAAAGTATTATACCATAGGAAACCTACCATGGCACCGATAAATGCGCTCATAAAGATTACCAACTCTCCGGTATTAGGCAGGTACATTATGTTTAGATAGTTGGCATAGATTACGTTGCCTGATACATAGGCTAGTATGCCTAATGTAAGACCTATTATTGCAGATGTTCCTGATGCTAGTCCATCCAAACCATCTGTAATATTGGCACCATTCGATATGGCAGTTACTATAAATATAACAACTATGACCATTACGAGCCATATTCATTTTTTAGCACCTTCTCCCATCCAGTTGATAAGACTTGCATAGTCGAATTCGTGGCCTTTTATAAAAGGTATGGTTGTTATGGTAGTCCTGGTTTCTTTTATTACCTGCGATGGAGCTACAGGAGCTTCATCGGGGTTGATAACCACCTCGGTGTTCTGGTTTATTTGCAAGTTGTTTGCGTTTTTCTCCCTAACTACAACCTGTGGCGAGAAATAAAATGTTAAACCTACTATAATCCCTAAGGTTATCTGACCTAAAACTTTGAATTTGCCTTGCAGACCTTGTTTGTCCTTCTTGAAAACCTTGATGTAGTCGTCCAGAAAACCAATGAAGCCGAGCCATACTGTGGTTACAAGCATTAAAATGATGTATACATTACGCAATTCGCAGAACAGAATGGTTGGAATGAATATCGAAAGGAGTATGATAATACCGCCCATGGTAGGTGTCCCTTTCTTTTGCATCTGCCCTTCGAGGCCAAGGTCACGAACGGTTTCGCCAATTTGTTTTAATTGCAGATAGCGTATAATCTTCTTTCCAAAGAATAGAGCTATAAGCATTGATGTAATAAATGCTATTACACCTCGGAAGGTAAGGTATTGAAACATACCGGCTCCGGGGAAATCGAGTTTGTCGAGATATGTAAATAAATAATACAACATAATTATTTGTTGCTTAATATGTTAAATATTTTTGAAATTTCTTCTTTATCGTCAAAGTGATGTTTAACGCCTTTTACATCCTGGTAATTTTCGTGGCCTTTGCCAGCAACCAGAACAATGTCGCCTTTTTGCGCCATCATGCAAGCTGTTTTAATTGCTTCACGGCGGTCGGTAATGCATAGCACTTTTTTCTGGTCGGTTACCGGAATGCCTGCGTACATTTCAGCAATAATATTGTCCGGTT
>DATALJ010000060.1:0-4126 GCA_036261135.1 Bacteroidales bacterium | reverse complement strand
GGAGGGAACGGAGCCCAATATACAGGGTATACTTATTTGCTAAACACACGGAACGTTCAAAGCGATTCCGTTTTTACTGGATTATCAGCCCAAGGATATCAGTTAACTGTCAGGGATGCTCGTGGGTGCGAGATTACACGTTCTCTATCGCTTACCCAGCCCTTGCAATCTTTACAATTATCAGTATCAGATCTGAAAGACACAAAATGCTTTAACGATTCAACAGGACAGATTACCCTTGCGGCTTCGGGTGGCGTGCAACCGTTCACATACCGGATAGGACAGGAAAGTTTTGTTTCTTCAAATATTTATCCTAAACTGCCTGTCGGAAAATACAATTTTACAGCAAAGGATGTGAATGGATGTACTATAGTAATAGACACTGTTGTTCGCCACATCCTTCCAACGCCCTCTATAGCCCTGGTTCCCCAGGAAATAAGCTGCTACGGGCACGAAGACGGGCAGGTTAGTGCATCTTTAAGCGGTGGCTCCGGAAGTTTTGCTTACCGGTGGTATCGCAGGAACAATGGATCTTGGAACGACCTTAACAATACAAGTTCACTTATTTCTCAACTTGCTCCCGGAGATTACAGGTTACAGGCCACCGATAAAGCAGGTTGTCCTTCCATTTACGACAGTACTACTGTTGTACAAGTTGTAACCCCTCTGGTAATCGACAATGTTACCCTGCATGACATACGCTGCTTTGGTGATAATGGAAGCATCGATATACAGGCTTCAGGGAGCAATGGCGGATATATTTATCAATATTCCAAAAATAATGGTGTATTCCAGAATTATAATTCAGGTAACCCATTGCCTTATGCAAGTTATAACCTGAGGGTGGTAGATGCTAAAGGGTGTACGACAGATTGGCCTTACGTACAAACAATTACAACACCTTTGCAACCATTGGGACTTACATATACTCTAAAGGACTATAACGGATACAATGTATCATGCTTTGGGAATGATGACGGCAGGTTGGCCGTGAAACCAACGGGTGGAAACGGAAGTAATTACTCAGGGTATACTTATGCGCTTTCCGGCAGAACTGTTCAGACTGATACTGTATTCGACAAACTGACAGCAGGTAATTACAATCTGACCCTTACGGATGCCCGCGGCTGTTCGTTTTTACAACCTGTAACCCTTACACAAGCGCTCTCGGAAGTAAAACTTTGGGCGTCGTTAATTGATCCGGCCACATGTCATTACGACAGTAATGGAAAGATTACGCTTGCAGCTCTTGGAGGCAAATCTCCCTATACTTTCAGGCTCGAAAATGGTTCTTATCAAGAAGCCAACCAGTTTAGCGGGTTAAAAGTTGGTTCTTATCATTTAACGGTTAGGGACAAGAACGGGTGTCAACAGTTCATGGATACAACCGTTGATTATGCCATACCGAAGATTGAAATTACCGGAACAATATCGCCTGTAAAATGCTTTGGACAAGATAATGGAGCAATTACTACAGGTGTCTCGGGAGGTGCTTTACCTTACGCATACTATTGGAAGGAAAATGCCAGAACCAGCAGTGATATAGATAAATTATTTAAAGGGTCATATACACTTTCGGTGACAGATGCTGCCGGCTGTATAGAAGAAAAAGAATTTCAGGTGAAGGAACCGGCTTTGCCCTTAAGTGTAACAGCAACTTCGCTCTCAGCCTGTGCAGAGACCCAGAATGGTGTTGTACGGCCTGTAGCATTGGGCGGAACACCTCCATATTTTTATTCAGTTGAAAGTTTTTCAAAAACAACGACAGGTAAAGAAATACTTGTGTATGACGGCACTTATACAGTTTTTGCCACCGATTCAAATCATTGTGAAGCCAGCACTAAAGTTATTGTTCAAAAGCGTAATGACATGCCTTTACCTAATTTTATGGTGGCAACCAGTCGTTATTCGCTCGATACATTGGTAATAAAGGATGTTAGTGTTCCCAAACCTGACAGCATCACCTGGGAATTTTCGCCCGAAGCGAAAGTAATTGGATATGAACAATTTGAACCAAAGATTAAATATGAAGGCGCAGGTGCCTATTCGGTTAAGATGATCGGACATTTTGGTTCCTGTGATTATTCGGTGGATAAACTTATCAGCATAGCTCCATTTGACCCGACAATTAAGGAGAGGGATAATTATCAGAGAGGCGTCCAGAGTATAGAGTTGTCTCCTAATCCCAACAACGGGCAGTTTAAAGTAAAGATTGCGCTTTATAACAAGGAGCAGGTACAGCTCAAAGTGCTTGATATATGGGGCAAGCAATGGCACAGCGCAAGCTTTCCGGCCTGTTTGGATATAGAGACTGATATTCGTCTTGACAATCCGATTTCCGGGACTTACGTGCTGTGGGTTGTAACCGATACCGATGCTAAAGCCATTCGCTTTGTAATATCCCGATAGAAATATGAAGATGACCAGGTTCAGACTAACAGGCTTTATTTCGGGATTATTATTCTGCTATGCTATAAATGCCCAAGACTTAAGTAACATGGGTTTTAAAAAAGGAGTCAAGGTAAACGGCGGTGTAAATTTATCAAACATATTTTACCATACCAACGATACGGTTGTGCGCCGGGATCCTTACCAATTTATCCTTACAGGGAACCTGAATCTGAACCTGTTCGGGTACGATGCTCCTTTTACTTTCACTTACAGCAATTCACAGAGAAGTTACACGCAGCCATTCAACAGGCTAAGTTTTAACCCGCAATACAAATGGGCTAAGGCATATATCGGTTATACAAGCATGAGTTTTTCGCCTTATACTTTATCAGGACATAGCTTTCTTGGTGCAGGTGCAGAGCTTTCTCCAGGCAACTGGAGGATTGCCTTGATGGGCGGTCAACTTAAGAAAGCTATCGATTACGACCCGCTGAATTCAACACAGGTAATACCCTCTTACAAACGGATGGGCTACGGTCTAAAAATCGGATACGAAAAAGGTGTTAATGGCATTTCAGCTAATATATTCACAGCAAAAGACATTGTAAACTCCATTCATCAAACTCCTCCTGATGGATCTATGCACCCTATGCAGAATGTTGCTATTGCCATCTCCGGAAGAACCGTACTTTTGAAATATATTAGTCTCCAGGGAGAATATTCGGTATCCATTCTCAATGGAGATACCCGCATGAAGACAGTAACTACAGATTCCGCCCAGGTAAGTTCTTCGGACAGTCCTTTGTCAAACCAAACACCCGCAACGCGAACTTTTAATGCATATTCAGGAGGAATTGGGTATCAAGCTTCAGCTTATGGAGTAATGCTGCGTTACGAACGGGTTGCTCCGGATTATCAAACTTTGGGTGCATACTATTTTAATAATGATATGGAGAACATTACCATTGCTCCCAATGTCCGGCTGTTTAAAGGGAAGGTTTCCATTGCCGGAAACGCCGGGCTGCAAAAGAACAACCTTGATAAAAGCCGCGAATCAACTACTAAAAGATGGGTCGGAGCAGGTAACGTCAGTTTCAGCCCGAATGAAAAGTGGAACATGGCCGCCAATTATTCCAACTTTTCGACCTATACCCGTATGAAACCGCAAAACGACCCATTCTTTAAGGATGATATGGACAGTCTGAATTTTTACCAGGTGACAAACAGCATGGGAGGAACCGTCAATTATACTTTTGGCAAAAAGGAAGCGCCACACAGTCTGATGCTCAATGCCTCCTACCAGGAAGCAAGCGAAACGAATCCTACTACGGGAGATAATCTTTCTGAATTTATATCCGGGGCCGGTTCCTATTCGCATCTTTTCCCGAATGCCGGAATATCTGCTTCACTGTCGTACACCATGAATGCCAGTTCGGCTCCTCAAATGAAATCGTTTTATCATGGTCCGGCCATCAATATCTCGAAAACATTTTTTGAGAAAATTTTACGAGCCGGAATAACTTCTGCCTGGAACAAAAATACACTGAATCATCAGGAGGGGTCGCCTGTTTTTTCCAATGGTCTGAATTTGGGATATACACCCAAATCAGCAGGAAATATTAAACATAATTTTTCATGCAGCATTAACTGGCTGCAACGGTTTCCTTCGGAGCTTAAAAGTGAATACCGGAGCGAAATTACAGCTAACCTGAACTATGCCTTTACTTTTTAACTT
>DATALJ010000059.1:0-3191 GCA_036261135.1 Bacteroidales bacterium | reverse complement strand
GAGTTAAAATTTTATGAGCAACGTGCTGGTCTGTTTTTCGAATATTCTGCTAAAACAAACATCGACTCTGCCTCATATGTAGCTATCCAGAGCCGGTATGCAGATATACAAAACCGCAATTTTCAAGCAGCTCAGGACTATAAATTAGCCACAAACCAGGTGAAACGGCTTTTGTTTGTTACCGATAACATTGCGCCAACCGATACAACACTCGAAATGTATGCGATAAACCCAAAAACCAGCGGGCCCGACAAGTTTTATCCTGCAACGCATATACAATTATATGATCAGACAATCCAACTGAGTAAGTGGGAAGCAAATTACGAACGAGCCAAACTATTCCCCGAAATCACCGCCGGGTACTTCAACCAGGAAATTGAGCATATAAATGGACTTGAAGGCTTTATGGTTGGGCTCTCAGTTCCCTTGTGGTTTTTCCCGCAAAAGACAAAAATCAGGCAGGCAATAATTAACCGCGACATAGCAAAGAACGAACGCGATTATAACCAATTCGAGCTTGAGCTCAGAATAGAAAACTTAAAGATAGAACTCGATAAACTTTTCGTGCAAATAAGCTTTTTCACCGAAAATGTATTGAAGCAAGCCGACCAGCAGGAGCAATCGGTAATAAGTCGCTACAAAAGCAATACTATTCCGGTTCTCGAAATGTTTGACCAATTGAATCCCATTTATTCCAAAAGGCTTGAATTTCTTACCATATTAAAACATTATAACCAACTTGCTGTGGAGCTTGAATTCCTCATCCGATAATCCTACAATACCCTGAATTTTTCGCGGTATTCGATGGGATTCATACCAACCAGCTTATGAAATGTTTTGCGGAATGCTTTCAGATCAGTGTAGCCGGTATATGATACCACTTCGGATATGATCTGATTGGTTGATTCCAAATGTTTCTTGGCGGTTTCGATACGAATATGCTGCAGGTATTCGATGGGAGGCACACCCGTAACCTGTTTGAACCGGCGCACAATATTGCGGCGGCTGGCCGGTACATCTTTCATAATCTCATTCAGCGAATTTATTTCAAGATATTTGCTTTCGATTTTTTCCTGTACTTTCTTAACCAAATCGTCATTGTGTGCGTAATTGGGCCGGAATGTGCTAAAATAACTCTGCACATGCCGATCAAGATCAATCGCAAAAATCTTAGCTATCCGGATTGCTGTTTCGCTGCCACAATACTTTTGAACCAGAAGCACCAACAAGTGAAACGTTGATGTGGAGCCGCCGCTCACATAACAGCGACCGTCAACTACCACGGTTTCCTCAGGTTTTACAGATACCGAAGGAAAAAAACTGGCGAAGGCATTACAGGCATCCACATGTGTTGTGGCTGGTTTTCCATTGAGCAAGCCCGTAGCGCCAAACAAAAAATGCTCCGGTGCAAAAACTGGCAATTTCAGCTCCTTCTTTATATTGATTTTGCAACCATGGGATGTATAGTTGATTTTTCGAAAGCGTATCGCTCATACTATCTGTGCTGAAAGCGGGAATTAGCACCAAATCGTACCTTACTTCTTCGTCAATGGATTTAATCTTGTATCCATGAAATATAGCGCCACCATCACTAAGCTGCTCCCCAGCCTGCAACACGTTAATACTAAATGGTAACGGCTTATTTTGTTCGGCATACAAACGGTTTACTGTTTCAAAAACATCCAGTATAGCCGCAATACTCAACAGCTTGTAATCCTTTGGAATAATTAATGCTAAACTTCTCATAATCATGTCGGTTAAATAAAAGACATTTTTGTCTGAAATGACCCTAAACTTGACTTTATTTTCATTTCATTAATAACCACGTTAGCCGACCTTTGTTTATCGATTCATGTTTTACTAATCTCTAAATTAAAGGGTATGGAAACACAAACTTTAACAGAAACTACAAATAAGCTGAATACAACAAGCCAGCAGGCAATCCATCCATTTTTATGGTTCAACAACAATGCTGAGGATGCCGTTAATTTCTACATTTCCGTATTTGGAAATGCAGCTATAGAAACAATTAACCGCTATAGCGAAGCAGGAGCAAATGCATCCGGCCAAAACCCGGGGTCAGTAATGACCATTGCCTTTCAAATTGAAGGTTACAAAATGGTTGCCATAAATGGTGGTCCTGCATTTACCATCAATCCTTCAATTTCATTTTTTGTAAACTGCAAATCCACGGAAGAAATTGATTCCCTGTGGTCAAAACTTGCAGATAACGGTACTGTAATGATGGCGTTGGACAAGTATCCATTTGCCGAGAAATACGGATGGATTCAGGATAAATTCGGCGTGTCGTGGCAACTTATCATTCAGAACCACGAACAAAAAATTACGCCTTGCTTCATGTTTTCTGGTGCTCAGCATTTAAAGGCCGAAGAAGCCATAAAATTTTATACATCGGTATTCAATAATTCGGAGATTATACAGTTAGAGCGGTATGGATCCGATATAGGGCCTCAGGGTGCCGTTGTACATTGCAAATTCACCCTAAATGACCAGGAGTTTGTAGCTATGGATAGCCATGAGCATATGCCTATCGATTTTAATCCAGGCCTATCGTTTGTTGTAAACTGTAAAGATCAGGAAGAGATCAATTATTACTGGGATAAACTATCGGAAGGCGGCTACGAGGGAGCTCAAATGTGCGGTTGGTTGCAGGATAAGTTCGGCGTATCGTGGCAAATTGTGCCTGAATCGTTGAGCGAGATCATGAGCAATACAGCCAACGCTGAAAAAGCGATGAATGCCATCCTTCAAATGAAAAAGATTGACATTAAAACAATAGAACGCGCTATAGCACAGTAAAAACCTTAATTCACAATTCTTTTAACCAGTTCATAACCATGAGAAGGCACAGAATTGATCCTTTACGTATAGAAAATTTTTTCCAGCTTATCGAAACAAACTCTTTTGCTTTGATATGTATGATTGGAATTTCATTTACTGCTAATTCCGTTACATTTGGCCAGGTTAGCAAAGGCTATGCACCGGTTAACGGCATACGCATGTATTACGAAATCTATGGGAATACAGGAGTTCCGCTGGTACTCATACACGGAGGGGGTTCAACCATTGAGAGTAATTTTGGATCCATACTTCCACAACTTGCAAGCAAAGCTCGGGTAATTGCCTTGGAATTACAGGCTCACGGGCGTACAAGCGACCGCAATACCGGC
>DATALJ010000057.1:0-5809 GCA_036261135.1 Bacteroidales bacterium | reverse complement strand
CTTTTATTGCATATGCTGCATGCGACTCTGGGGGCGTAGCCACATAAATTGCATTGATATCCGGATCATTAATCAAAGCATCGGCATCGGAAAACCACTTGGGAACATGGTGGCGAGCCGCATAATCGGCGGCTTTGGATGCATCACGCCGCATAACACCAACAAGTACGGAATGCTGCACCTTATTAAAAGCAGGACCACTTTTTACTTCCGTTACATTGCCACAACCAATAATGCCCCAGCAAACTTTATTCATATTGCGTCTAATTAGTATCCACATTCTGCTTCGTTACGAAGAAAAGTGAAGCACTAAATTATGAAAATTGATAAATTTTCAATACCAAAGTGCACATATTATAAATTTCAGCTACCAAATATTAAATTTTTCTTAATTTTGGCAGGTTTTAAGACAATAACTTTTTATCCAATTATACACATTATGAGATTATTACGAGCAAAACTCGCGCAATATGATGCCCCTCAGAAAGTTATGGCGGCAGGAATTTATCCTTATTTCAGGGCAATTGAGTCAGACCAGGATACGGAAGTCTTAATGAATGGCAAGAAAGTTTTGATGTTCGGATCAAATAGTTATCTAGGTTTAACCAATCACCCCAAAATTAAAGAAGCCGCCAAGAAAGCGATCGACAAATATGGCACCGGTTGCGCCGGCTCCCGCTTCCTAAATGGAACATTGGATATCCATCTTCAACTCGAAGAAAGATTAGCCAAACTAGTAAAAAAAGATGCAGCCATTTGCTATAGCACAGGATTCCAGGTTAATCTTGGCGTTGTTTCTGCACTTACTGACCGTAATGATTATCTTCTTCTCGACGAACTCGACCATGCATCAATTATAGAAGGTAGTCGTTTATCGTTCTCCAAAGTTCTGAAGTTTGGACACAATGATATGGATTCGCTGGAAGCAAAATTAAAGATTTGCGATCCCGACCGTGTAAAACTCATTGTAGTAGATGGTATTTTCTCAATGGAAGGTGATATCATCAATCTTCCAGAAGTAGTAAGACTTGCAGAAAAGTACAATGCTTCTATTATGGTTGACGACGCCCACTCATTAGGTGTTATCGGCGAAAATGGCACAGGCACTGCTTCGCACTTCGGATTAACCGACAAGGTAGACCTGATCATGGGTACTTTCTCCAAATCGCTTGCTTCGCTGGGTGGTTTTATTGCTTCAGATAAAGAAACCATCAACTTCTTAAAACATAACTCACGTTCACTGATATTCAGTGCCAGTATGACACCATCAGCCGCTGCCAGTGTATTAGCTGCCATCGATATCATGGAAAGTGAACCAGAACGTATTCAACATCTTTGGGATGTAACCCACTATGCTCAAAAAGCATTTAAAGACAATGGTTTTGATACTGGAAAGACCCAGTCTCCAGTTATACCATTATTTATACGTGACGATATCAAGGCTTTACAAATGACACACATGCTTTTAGAAGAAGGCGTATTTGTGAACCCTGTAGTTTCACCAGCCGTACCTAAGGAAGACAGTTTAATCCGCTTCTCTCTTATGGCCACTCATACTTTTAAACAGGTTGAAACTGCGGTTGAAAAAATTACTTCCATCGCCAAAAAGCTGGGAGTTTTGTCATCCTCAACAGTTACAATTTAACAATTCTTAGCCCTGCCTAAGACAACATGCCGACTATGCAAAAAGTAATCCTTGTAACCGGTGTATCATCCGGTTTCGGTAGAAATATAGCAGCCCTGCTCCACAAAGCGGGGCATGTTGTTTATGGAACATGCCGTAAACCTATCGAAAATATTGGCGATTTTAATCAGGTAATTATGGACGTTACTGATACGCAATCCGTTACCAGTGCAATTTCAGGAATTCTTACGAAAGAAGGAAGGATTGATGTAGTTATCAATAATGCAGGCATGGGAATTGGCGGACCTGTAGAGGATTTTAGCGAAGAAGATGCCCTACTGCAAATGAATACTAATTTTATGGGCGTATTCAGAGTATGTAAAGCAGTGCTGCCATCAATGAGAAGCAGGAAAAATGGTTTAATCATAAATATCAGTTCTGTTGGAGGACTCATGGGCCTTCCATTCCAAGGATTCTATTCAGCCAGCAAATATGCACTGGAAGGTTTCTCGGAATCGCTCCGTTACGAAACCAAGCAATTCAATATAAAAGTGGTGCTTGTTAATCCGGGCGATTTTAGTACCGGGTTTACGGCCAACAGGAAACCGGTTCAAAATATGACATCGCAGAGTGCCTATTTTAGCCAGTATTCGAAAACACTTACCATTATTGAGAATGACGAGAATAATGGAATGAACCCCATTGTTCTTGCCAAAAAAATAAATCGAATCGTTAATAATAAGAATCCGAAAACACGGTATGTAATAGCCTCTTTTGAGCAGAAGCTTGCTGTATGGCTAAAGTATATCCTTCCTGAAAAGGTATTCTTCCCATTAATAGGCGGACACTACGGTTTGTAGAGTTGAATATATAGTGTCATTCCGGCGAAGGCCGGAATCCCTATCGTCTTCGTAGTAAATGGATTCCGGCCTTCGCCGGAATGACAAAAGAACCATAAACAGACGTTTTACAACCTCATGATAAGCTTATAAGAAAAGTGTATTTTCTCACAAAAAAAACACCTGTTAACTTACGCCAACAGGTGCTACTTCAGATAGTTTATATATTTAATCGACCTATTTCTTGTAAATAGTCTGCTTTCTATCAGGTCCAACTGAAATGATTGTAAATGGGACCTTCACTTCCGACTCAATAAATTTAATATACTCAATTAATTCGGCGGGTAATTCAGCCATTGATGTACCGCTTGTGATATCCTTCTTCCAGCCTTTAAACTCTTTATAAACCGGTTCGATAGGGATATTCACATCGAAAGGTAATTGATCGGTTATTTCGCCATTGATTTTGTAAGCAACACAAACCTTGATGGTATCAAATTCCGACAAAACATCGGGCTTTGTCATAATAAGCTGTGTAACACCATTGATCATTATCGAATATTTAAGCGCAGGTAAATCCAACCATCCACAACGGCGGGGACGACCTGTAGTGGCACCAAATTCGCGACCAATCTGGCGTAATTTTTCGCCTGTAGCATCGAGCAATTCTGTAGGGAATGGACCGCTTCCAACCCTGGTGCAATAAGCCTTAACAATACCTAGTACCTCTCCTACCTTGTTTGGAGCCACACCTAAACCAGTAGATGCACCTGCGCAAATGGTATTAGATGATGTAACAAATGGGTATGAACCAAAATCAATATCAAGAAGAGTTCCCTGTGCACCTTCGGCCAAAACACTCTTTTGGTCAGCCATAGCATTGTTAACCATGTATTCGCTGTCCACAATCTGAAATTTCTTCAGTGTTTCGATACCTGCGAACCATTCGGCTTCATATTGGGCTAAATCATACTGAAAATCGTATTGTTTGAGAATATCAATATGTTTATTCTTCAGGAATTCGTATTTCTGCTTAAAATCGGCAGCAAGCGTATCGCCCACGCGCAAACCATTTCTGCCTGTTTTATCCATGTAAGTTGGGCCAATACCTTTCAGCGTCGATCCGATTTTCGAAACGCCCTTAGCGGCTTCAGATGCGGCATCGAGCAATCGGTGTGTTGGCAATATAAGATGCGCTTTCTTGGACACAAACAGGTTATTGAAGTTCAGATTGAACTTTTGCAGCGATTCTACTTCTTTTTTAAAGATAACGGGATCTATTACAACACCATTCCCAATAATATTGGCTTTTTCGGGGTGAAATATACCCGAAGGTATAGTGTGTAACACGTGTTTAATATCGTTAAATTCGAGTGAATGACCAGCATTGGGCCCACCCTGAAAACGAGCAATCACATCATATTTTGGGGTAAGAACATCAACAATTTTTCCTTTTCCTTCGTCGCCCCATTGTAATCCTAGCAAAACATCCAATTTCATTCTATTTTCATTTTTTTAAATAGCGGTCTAAGGTAAGAATTATTCATGTTTTGAAACCAAGAAAAAGAAAAAAAATATTAACACTCTGTATATTATATGCGTGGCTTTCCGTTTTTGGTATCTTTCAAAACGCCATAAATATAAAGCGAATGGTGCGAGGGTTCAAAATTATTCAGTTCGCAGGCAGTTTTTATAATTTCATGAATTCGGGGGTCGCAAAACTCAATTACCTTACCAGTTTGGGTACATATAAGATGGTCGTGCTGCGTACATTGGTATGCTTTTTCAAATTGAGAAATGTTCTTTCCGAATTGATGCTTAACAACAAGGTTACATTCGAGCAACAGGTCGATTGTATTGTACAACGTAGCCCTGCTAACCCGGTAGTTCTTGTTTTTCATGAATATATATAACGATTCAATATCGAAATGACTATCGCGGGAGTATATCTCATCCAGAATAGCATACCTTTCAGGTGTTTTCCTGTGTCCCTTCTTCTCCAAATATTCAGTAAAAATCTTCTTTACAGTTTCTCTGGTATTATCCTGAATCATATATTTAGTCTAATTAAAAATAACGATTCAAAATAAATGATTTTTTTAGACTTAACCAAATATTTTAGACTCATTTTAAATAACTACTCTGTCATGTTTTCGACACGCTTTACGGATTCTACGCCCTTTACATTCATAAGGTTCGATAGTAGCGTGTTCAAATCCTTGGCATTGTGAACATATAAATCGATCGTTCCTTCAAAGATACCGTCGTGACTTGCAATGTTAATTGCCCTGATGTTCACATTCAGTTCCTTACAAATTACGTTGGTTATGTTATTGTAAATCCCAAACTTATCAATACCACGAATAGTGATGCGTGCAAGAAATGATAATATCTTATATGTAGTCCATTTGGCCTGGATAAGCAGATTCGCATGCGCAGAAACCAGTTTTACAGCGTTCGGGCAGCGCGACTTGTGAATTATAACCACATTATCGTTGGCATTGCGATGCCCCACAATATCATCTCCCGGTATGGGGTTACAACATTTAGCGAGTTTATAATTGGCTTCAACGCCTTCGGCCGGCTCTTGTATAAAGAATGTAGATTTGGGATCGAGATTTAATTTTTCACTTTCGTCCTTTTCTTCGGATGTATCGCCATCTTTAAAAGGAATAACCTTGGTTAGCTGTAATTCCCAGTAGCGTATCCACTTATTCTTGGTGTTCTTCTTCAGGATTTTCTTCAGATCGTCGAGGTTTATAATCCCACTGCCAATCTTACTGTAAAGCTCGTCCTTGGACCCCACTTCATATTCAGGAAGCAGCTTTTTAAATATCCTCGAACTTGGAGTTAACCCCATTTCGCTCAGTTTTTCCTCAAGTTTCTGCTTACCAAGTTCAATCCTGTTCTTGCTTTCTGCTTTAATTGAGTCTTTAATGGAGGTCTTGGCCTTAACGGTAACCACATTATCGAGCCACTGTCGTTGAGATTTTTTCTTGTCTGATGTAAGAATTTCCACCTGATCGCCGCTATTTAAAACGTGGTTAAGTGGCACCAGCTTATGATTAACCTTGGCTGCAATAGCTGTATTTCCTATGGCAGAGTGAATATCGTAAGCGAAATCGAGCGCTGTAGAGTTCTTTGGTAAGGTGCGAATCTGCCCCTTCGGCGTAAAAACATGAATCTCTGACGAAAACAGGTTCATTTTAAATTCGTCGAGGAACTCAAGTGCATCGGCATTGGGTTTATCGAGCATTTCCCTTTCGGACGATGTACGCGTAATTCTGATTAAGCTTGCCGATCGTTTGCACAACATGCGTACGCTGGATGCACTTCCTCCGCACAA
>DATALJ010000051.1:0-8918 GCA_036261135.1 Bacteroidales bacterium | reverse complement strand
TACCCGACATAACCACCTTATCGGCTGCAAACTTCATCGATTCAGGTGCTAAAAACTGTCCTTTCTTGATATTTACAACTTTGCCGGTTTTTGCTGCTGCTACCAATAAATCGGTTTGACGGCAAAGGAAGGCTGGAATCTGAAGAACATCCACATATTGGGCAGCTAATGCTGCATCTTCTTCTGTATGAATATCGGTTACAACAGGCACTTTGAATGTTTCGCGAATCTTAGCAATGATTTCCAATGCTTTAACATCGCCTATACCAGTAAAAGAGTCTACTTTAGAACGATTAGCTTTTTTAAACGAAGCTTTAAAGATGTAAGGCATCTTAAGCTCATCGGTAATTTTAACCAGTTTCTCGGCTATGGCAAAGCAAATCTCCTCCGATTCAACAACACAGGGACCCGCCAGCAGGAAAAAATTTCCGGAACTGGTATTTTTTATATATGGTAACGTTTTCAGCATGTTTCTGTTATATAAAGTTTGTGTGTGCTTTTATGGTGCGCCAAATGTAATAAAATCTTAATATCCGTACTTACCTTTCCATAAATTATGCAAAAAAGTTGAAATTTCTTTTTCGCGGGTATTGGGTTGTGGCTCGTAGAAGCTATTTCCGGAGATTTCTTTTGGCAAATATTCGTCGTTTACAAAGTGATTGTCGAAATCGTGTGCATACTTGTAGTTTGCGCCATAACCAAGGTCTTTCATGAGCTTGGTTGGTGCATTACGGATATGGAGCGGTATGGGGAGGTTCCCTGTTTGGCGGACTTCCTCAATGGCTTTATTTATGGCCATGTATGCCGAATTGCTTTTGGGCGATGTAGCTAAGTAAATAGTAGCCTGCGAAAGAATAATACGTCCCTCGGGCATCCCGATCTGGTGTATAGCCTGGAAACAACTGTTGGCCATGAGTATGGCGTTTGGGTTAGCCAGACCGATGTCCTCAGTAGCAGCAATAACCAGGCGGCGTGCAATAAATAGAGCGTCTTCGCCGCCTTCTATCATACGAGCTAAGTAATAAACAGCAGCATTGGGATCGCTCCCGCGAATGGATTTGATAAATGCCGAAATGAGGTCGTAGTGCATTTCGCCATTTTTGTCGTACATGGCGATGTTTTCCTGCACGCGCTCCAACACAATATCGTTGGTGATTTCGATGGGCTGCCCGCTTGTTTCGTAATCCTCGTACCCAATCTTTAAAACAAGGTCAAGCACATTGAGTAGTTTACGTGCATCGCCTCCCGAAAGGCGCAGCATGGCTTCGTATTCTTTAATCTCAATGGGCAGACTCTTTAGTTCCGTATCCTTGGTAATGGCCCTGTTGATAATCTCAATCAGATCGTCCTTTTCGAGCGGTTTGAGTGTATATACCTGGCAGCGGGAGAGGAGCGGAGTGATCACTTCAAAAGACGGGTTCTCGGTAGTAGCCCCAATAAGCGTAATTATCCCTTGTTCTACTGCGCTAAGCAATGAATCCTGCTGTGCTTTATTGAACCGGTGGATTTCGTCGATAAACAGAATGGGCGATGGACTATTGAAAAATTTATTGCTCTTAGCACTTTCAATGGTTTCGCGTACATCCTTCACGCCTGAGTTGATGGCGCTTAGGTTGTAGAATGGACGTTGCAGACTGTTGGCAATAATATTGGCCAATGTTGTCTTCCCAACACCCGGCGGACCCCATAGAATAAAGGAAGAAACCGACCCGGAATCGATCATTTTACGCAATATACTGTTCTTTCCTACAAGATGTTTCTGCCCAACAAAATCGTCGAGCGTACGCGGCCGCATCCTGTCTGCCAGTGGCTGATTACTTCTCATTATCCTTAGTACTTAATTCTACAAATGTATAAAATCGGGCGAATCAAATAAAATAGTAATTTTGAAACTAAGTTTTTTAATTGGAGTAAAACAATTAAACCTAATATAATCCATATGACAAAACAATTAAGAGCAACAATGTTCGCGGTTTGCGCTGTATTTTCATTGTTTCCTGTTAGTGCACAAATGAGCGGTATCGGTTCGCTACTTTCAGGATCTACTAAAGATGGTGAACTGATTATGCAGGAGTATTTAAAACCCTACGCGAATGCTTTTGGTACAAATATGAACGGAGGATGGTATAATACAGCTAAAAACCACAAATTACTGGGGTTTGACCTTACCTTTTCGGTGAGTACCACTTTTATTCCTAAGGCAGATAAGGAGTTTGATGCTTCTACGCTTGGATTATCCGTTGGAAAGAACAATATAAGCGCTGGAATGTCTCCAACCATTGCCGGTTCTAAAACTGCCGGACAGACTATTTCCTACGACATAGCAGGCCGATCATTAAGTTATCAGCTTCCAAAAGGAACCAACTGGGGCGTTATTCCATCGCCAATGATTCAATTAGGCATAGGGCTTGTAAAAGAAACGGATCTTATGTTTCGTTTTGTACCATCCATGAATGTAGGTGATTATGGTAAGTTCGGACTTTGGGGTATTGGCGCCAAGCACAGTATTAAGCAATATATTCCCGGTATAAAAATGGCACCATTCTTCCATTTATCGGTATTTCTGGGCTATACCAAAATGAAAACCACTTCCGATATTAGCATTCAACCACAGTTCTACGATGATTTCATGAGTCCTGCCCCAACCAAAGCTCCAGGAAACTACGATAACCAGCAAATGGAGATGACCATTAATGGTTTTACAGGTAGTGCCATTGCGTCCTTTGATTTACCTGTAGTTACATTTTATGGTAGCTTGGGATTCTCTAATACCAGCGCTAAAATCAGTATGAACGGTAATTATCCTTTGCCAACGGTAAATGGAACGAATGTAACAATCAATCCGGTAGCTGACCCGGTAAGTTTTAAAATCTCCAATTCAAGTGGCATGAAACCACGGTTAAATGCAGGTATTAAATTCAAAATGGCAGTTATTACATGGCATGTGGATTATACCTATGCAAAATATTCAGTTCTTACAACGGGTTTAGGCTTAAGCTTCAGATAATAGCTTAAACACAAACAGAGGGGCGCGGTTTGCTTTAATTTTGAAAGTAAACCGCGTTTTTTATTATATATGCGAGTTCAGCGTTGGAAAATAACTGTCATTCCGGCCTTCGCGAATGACAGCTTCGTAGGCTTTTTGAACAGTCTGCAGTTTTATGCTTAATCGGCATAATATATTATTATCTGCAAACTTCTTAACAAACTCAGAAAATACCTACCTTTGTGGATATAGATGATTTTACCATGTCGGACAAGCTTTTTCTGGACTCTATAGTTACCAACAAATATCGTGGGTTGCTTCGTTCTGCCCGTCACATTCTTAATAATAACGATGTAAAAGAAGTTCGTAAGGCTTTTAAGATGGCTTATGAAGCTTCTCAGGGGCATAAACCCATACACAACGAGCCATACATAAACCATTGCGTTAATATAGCGCGCATATGTACCGAAGAACTTGGGCTTAGCAGAACTTCTATTATTGCCAGCCTTTTATTTAATCTGGTGCACGATGGTTATTTGTCGCTCGAGGTTATAGAGAAGGAGTTTGGTAAGCACATTGCTTCTATCATCAGCGATTTATCGAGAATTACAGGTATAGACACTCGCAATACCACGCAGCAGGCCGAAAATTTTCGTAAGTTGATTCTCTCGATCGTAACCGACGTGCGGGTTATTCTTATTAAATTGGCAGAGCGGCTACAGATCATGCGTACGCTCGACTCGTATCCTGAAGACATTCATTTTGCCCTGGCTACCGAAACATTTTACCTGTATGCCCCACTGGGACATCGATTGGGTTTGTATAATCTCAAATCGGAACTGGAAGACATTTCGCTGAAATATACCGCACCTGAGTCATACCACATTATTTCACGAAAGCTGGAAGAAACGGCAACTGCACGTAATAAGTTTATACGCGAATTCATCCATCCCATAAAAGAAGAACTAACCAAACAAGGCTTCGCTTTTGAGATTAAGGGCCGCCTCAAGTCGGTTTACTCTATTTTCAATAAGATGCGAAAGCAAGGCGTTGAATTCGAAGAAGTGTACGATCTTTTCGCGATCCGTATCATCATGAACTCTGAGTTGAAGAACGAGAAGTCCGATTGCTGGCGTGCATACTCTATTGTTACTGATTTCTATCAACCCAACCCCCTTCGTATGCGCGATTGGATTTCGGTTCCCAAAAGCAATGGTTACGAATCGCTTCATACCACAGTAATTACGCCATCGGGTAAGTGGGTAGAAGTGCAGATACGCACCGAGCGGATGAACGAAATCGCAGAGAAAGGTCTGGCCGCACACTGGAAATACAAGGGTGGCGAAGCCGATAAGGGACTGGATGTTTGGTTGGCAAAGATCCGTGAGGTATTGGAAACACCCGAAGTGGAAGCGCTTGACTTTCTCGATACGCTCAAACCCAGCCTTTACACCAAAGAGATCTTTGTATTCACCCCAACCGGCGACCTCAAAAAATTGCCAGTGGGTGCAACCGTGCTCGATTATGCGTTCGACATCCATTCAGGCCTTGGCTGTTCGTGTATTGGCGCACGTGTGAATGGGAAGAGCGTCCCCATACGCTACGAGCTAAGCAATGGCGAGAAAGTCGAAATTCTTACGTCTAAAACCCAGAAGCCTAAAGGAGATTGGCTTTCGTTTGTAGTTACTTCAAAAGCAAAGAACAAAATTAAGGCTTTTCTGAAGGAAGAGGCCCAAAAGAGCGCAGAACAAGGCAAGGAAATCCTTCAACGCAAGCTGAAAAACTGGAAAATAGAATACAACGATACTACGCTTAAAAAGCTGCTAAAGCATTACAAGCTGAAGACCGTTACCGACATCTACGTGTTGATGGCGGAGAATAAGATTGATATTACGGAGATCAAGGAAATTCTGCAGGATAAACCCGAAGCACAGAAAAGTCCGGAGAAAATCGAGGAAGTTGTTGTTGATAAAATCGTAAAGACACATACGCCTAAAACCGACGATTTTCTTGTTATAGATGAGAAAGTGGATAATCTGGACTACAAGCTTTCGAAGTGCTGTAACCCCATCTTTGGCGATTCTATTTTCGGCTTTGTTACTATTGGCGAAGGTATTAAGATACATCGTGTAAACTGCCCCAATGCCGAGCGATTGGTCTCACGCTATGGATACCGTGTGGTAAAAGCAAAGTGGACACGGTCCGATGGTTCTGCATTATTCCAGGCCGATATTAAAGTGGTAGGTGTTGATGATATCGGTTTGGTGAGCCGAATAACTGAAGTGGTTTCCAAAGATATGAAAGTTAACCTGCGCTCTATCAAGATCAATACGAACGACGGCATGTTCGAGGGGTTTCTTACCCTCTTCGTGCACGATACCGATCATCTGAGCGGATTGATTAACAAGCTGAAACGAGTAAAAGGTGTACTAAGTGCCAGCCGTATATCTTCCGGTGCTTAAGATTTTTGAAATTCAGCAAAAATCGCTATATTTCGGATCGATATTTGTGGCTTTTTTAAGAACATTTCAAATATGTTTTGAATATGAAAAAGGTACTATTTGCTTTGATAATTGCATTATACGCTTGTTCTGCATTCAGTCAGACAGAGCGGTTTAGAGGCCTCAACCTCAAGAACGATACTGTTGTTCCTGCCAATAAGATTAATTATTCACTGGAAACAGGTTCTATGTTCTTTGGTGGCGCTATGAAAGGTTCTTCTTTCTATGTAGCACCCAGCTTTACATATGCTTTCTCTAAGAAATTCTCCATGCAGGGAGGCGTAATGTTTATGAATAATAATTATAGTTTCACTGCAAACCAGGTATTTGGCCAGCCCGATACACGTTTGTTCTCGCAACCCAGCAAGTACGAAACTATTGTGTATGCCAAAGGAAATTACCAGGTTAACAACAGGTTAACTTTTACAGGCACGTTGGTTAAGAATTTTACTGATAATGCAGGCATGCAGAACCAGCCATGGAACAATAATTTCCAAATGATGTCGATGGGAATGAACTACAAATTAACGGACAACATAACATTGGGAGCCGGAGTGAAAGTTGTGCAAGGCTCAGATTACTATAATCCTTATCAATTTGGCGGTAGCTCTCCGTTTCGTTCGTCGATGTTCGATAACAGTCCTTTTTAAAGAATATCTGGATATTACAGCATAAAAAAATCCCTTTGGTAAATGCCGAAGGGATTTTTTTATGCCTGTCATTCCGGCGAAGGCCGGAACCTCTTAACTACGAAGCCGATATAGCTTGCCAATAGCGGGGGATTCCGGCCTTCGCCGGAATGACAAACAGACTTGTGAATGTTTATTAATTTTCAAATTAATTTCATTTACAAATCTTCAAATTTCTTATTTATGTCTTTGTTCCAGCACTTTTACAACATCCGAAAGCTTGTAATTCTTAGCAGCCAGTAATACCAGTAAGTGGTACATAAGGTCAGCGGCTTCGTTCAGGAAAAGATCATCGTTGTTATCTTTGGATTCTATTACCAGTTCTACGGCTTCTTCGCCTACCTTTTGTGCGATCTTGTTGATACCTTTATTGAAGAGCTTGGTAGTATATGAACCTTCCGGCATTTCAACTTTTCGGCGACAGATGAGATCCTGAAGATAGTCGAGGAAAAGGATTGAAGCTTCGTTCTTGTCGTCGAAGCAGGTTTTGGTGCCTTTGTGGCAAACGGGGCCGCGTGGATTGGCCTTTATAAGGATGGTATCATCGTCGCAGTCGCCTAAAATCTCAACTACATCGAGGAAGTTTCCGCTTTCCTCGCCTTTGGTCCACAACCTGTTTTTGGTACGGCTGTAGAACGTAACCAGTTTGGTACTTACCGTTTTTTCGTAGGCTTCAGGGTTCATGAAACCGAGCATTAGCACGGTATTGGTTTTAGCATCCTGAATGATGGCGGGGATTAGCCCGTTTAATTTATTGAAATCTAAGTTCATCGTTGTTTTTTTCAAAAGATTGGCAAAAATAATTAAAGTCGGACAGGAATCCCATTTGTTGCTAAATATTTTTTCAAATCGGGAATGGCTATCTCTTTATAATGGAAGATACTGGCAGCAAGTCCGGCATCGGCTTTTCCGGTTGTAAATACATCTTTAAAGTGCTCCATAGCACCGGCTCCGCCAGAGGCAATTACAGGAATCGATAGATTCTCTGATAATTGAGCAAGTGCGTCGCATGCAAAGCCCGTTTTTACGCCGTCATGGTTCATTGAGGTGAACAAAATCTCACCAGCACCACGGTTTTCAGCTTCTTTGGCCCATGAGAACAGCTCTTTCTCTGTTGGAATGCGTCCTCCGTTTACGAAAACTGTCCATTTGCCGTTTTCGAGCCTGGCATCAATAGCAACAACCACAAACTGGCTGCCAAAGCCGTTGGCCATCTGGTCGATCAGTTGTGGGTTACGTACAGCTGCCGAATTGATGGATAATTTGTCGCATCCGGCGGCCAATAAGGCATCTGCATCGGCAATTTCGCTAACTCCGCCACCAACAGTAAATGGAATATTAAGGTGTGCAGCAATTCGCTTTACCAACTCAACCAGCGTTTTGCGCTTTTCATGCGAGGCAGTAATATCGAGGAATACCAACTCGTCAGCACCCTGTTCGGCGTATAAAGCACCGAGTTCAACGGGATCGCCTACGCTTTTAATATCCAGAAAATTGATTCCCTTTACCGTTTGGCCGTCTTTGATGTCCAGGCAGGGAATGATTCTTTTTGCAAGCATTTACAATTATTTAATGTGTCAATATGCCGTTATGTCAATGAAATCAGCAATTGGCATATATTTATAGTACAAAATTCTTTAATTCATGAAGGGTTATCGTTCCTTCATAAATGGCTTTGCCAATGATTACGCCGTCGGCCTTTTTCTCTTCGAGCTCGTACACTTCGTGTATTTTGGTTACTCCGCCACTGGCAATGATCTTCATTTCAGGGAAGCGCTTAACCAGTTCTTCGTAGAGACTCATGGCTGTGCCTTGCAGCATTCCGTCGCGCGAAATGTCAGTACAGAGCACGTATTTGGCACCTTTCTTCTGGTATTTTTCGAAGAAATCGAAAATGTCGATTTCTGTTACATTCAACCAGCCGGAAACCGCTATTTTGTTGTCTTTGGCATCAGCACCCAGGATCATTTTATCTGCTCCGTAAGTATTGAGCCACGATTCGAATAATTCAGGATTTGAGACAGCCACAGAACCTATAGTCGCTTGCGAAGCGCCGTTCTCAAAAACGATCTTCAGGTCTTCGCCGGTTTTAATGCCGCCGCCAAAGTCAATGGTGAGGCCTGTTTTGGAAGCTATATTGTACAATACTTTATGGTTGATCACATGTTTTGCCTTGGCGCCATCCAGATCCACGAGATGCAGGTATTTCATTCCGTGATCTTCGAACATTTTAGCCACTTCGAGCGGATCGTTGTTGTATACTTTCTTTTGGCCATAGTCTCCCTGCGTCAATCGGACGCATTTCCCCTCAATAATATCAATGGCCGGAATAATTCTGATCATAATTTAATAAAGTTTTCAAGTATTTTGCCGCCTACAGTTCCGCTTTTCTCAGGATGGAACTGGGTTGCGTAAAAATTATCTTTGTGAAGTGCAGCACTGAAGCTTTGTGTATAACTGGTTGTTGCCGCAGTATGCGGACCAATAGCTGCATAATAGCTGTGAACAAAATAAACATATTGGCTTTCAAGCGAAGCGTCGAATAGCGCGGATTTTACATGGGTTAGGGTGTTCCAGCCCATGTGCGGCACTTTGTATATGTTTTCTTCGCCAGGCTTGGGTTGAAAACGCTTTACTTCCTCGTCGAAAATACCTAAACATTCCGTATTTCCTTCTTCAGAATATTTGCACATCAATTGAAGACCAAGGCAAATGCCCAATACAGGTTGTTTTAATGATACA
>DATALJ010000049.1:0-15771 GCA_036261135.1 Bacteroidales bacterium | reverse complement strand
CAGTAGTAATGCTTTAGAAACGTTCTGTTCCAAGAATGCATCTACCATGCGGAAATAGTACTCGTAGTCGAGTACGTTGAGGTTTTCAATGACGCTCTTATAAGTTATCTGTTTGCCAAAACGCTGAACTGCTTTAACCGTACCTCCGATACAGAAGCCTGCAACGAGTGCGAATCGTGCAAAGCTTTCAACGAAAACCGTTCGTACAACATCCATGAGCTCGATGCCGCATCAAACAACTCGGTAGACGATATCCGTAACCTCATCGACCAGGTGCGTATCCCGCCACAACTCGGCAAATACAGCATCTATATCATCGACGAGGTTCACATGCTCTCAACCGCAGCATTTAACGCGTTCCTGAAAACGCTCGAAGAACCACCGCTACACGCATTCTTTGTGCTGGCTACAACTGAGAAACACAAGATTATACCAACCATACTTTCGCGTTGCCAGATCTTCGATTTCAACCGAATTAAAATTGAAGATACCGTTGAGTTCCTTAGCTATATTGCCCAGAACGAAGGTATACAGGCTGAACCTGATGCGCTACACGTTGTAGCCCAGAAAGCAGATGGCGGTATGCGCGATGCACTCTCGATTTTTGACCAAATTGTGAGCTTTTCGGGCAAACAGATAACTTATAAGAGCGTCATTGAAAACCTCAACGTACTCGACTACGAGTACTATTTCCGCATGGTAGATGCATTCTTGGAACAGAACGTTTCTAAAGCATTACTACTGTTCGATGAGATACTGGACAAGGGCTTCGACGGGCATATTTTTATAAACGGCCTGGCTTCGCACCTTCGCGACCTGTTGGTGAGCAAAGACGAGATTACGCTTCAGCTTCTTGAGGTCAGCAACAATGTAAAGGAGCAATATAAGGTTCAAGCCAAGAAATGCTCCCCCTACCTCCTCTTTGAGGGGCTAAATATTTGCGGGCGATGCGATGTGGCCTATAAAGCAAGCAAAAACCAACGCCTTCATGTTGAACTTGCCCTGATCCAGATCTGCAACGCAGAACTGGAAAAAAAAAAATCTGATCTAGCCAAAGCGGCAGCAGCCGAAAAACAATCTGCAAAAACAGCACCTGCAGGTAGTCCATCAACTAAAGCTCCCGGAACACCCGTCGAAAACCGGCCTAAGCCAACTCCTATTCCAAGCTTCTCGCTGAAAGACGCGATGAAAAGCGACCCAAAGAAGCCTGAAAGAACAGAAATAAGGGAACAACTTCCGATTAATGTTATTTCGGAACCAACAGACAACGATCGGTATAAGGATACCAAATTCACGCAGGACCAGTTGAATGTAGCCTGGATGAAGTTTGCCGAAACCATGCGCACCGACGATCCACGAATGTTCAGCACCCTTACTGCGCAAATGCCAGAACTAAAAGCAAATTACGTTATCGAAATGAACGTTGTGAGTTCGCTCCAGCAGGAAGAAGTAGAAAAAATCAAATATAAGATATTGCGCTCTCTCCGAAGTACATTGCAAAACGGAATGCTAAACGTAGAAATTGTGATGAAGGAAACGGAGAATGCCAAACGCTTTTACTCCGATAAAGAAAAGTTCGAAGCTATGGCACAAAAAAATCCCAATTTGCTTAAATTTAAGCAACAATTTGGGCTTGATTTTGGTTAATAACAATGCTATAATGTCGAACAAAATTTTATACAGCTTTAACTTAACATCATAAAAATGCAAGGACAGAAAATTACCATTAAAGACAAAAAGTTGACAGTACCAGATTTTCCAGTAATTCCATTCATCGAAGGTGATGGAACCGGCCCCGATATTTGGGCAGCGTCGGTACGTGTTTTCGATGCAGCCGTAGAAAAGGCTTACCAGGGTAAAAGAAAAATCCAATGGAGAGAAGTTTTAGCCGGCGAAAAGGCTTTCAATAAAACAGGAGAATGGCTTCCACAGGAAACCCTCGATGTTATTAACGAATACCTGGTTGCTATTAAAGGCCCCTTAACTACGCCTGTTGGTGGTGGTATCCGTTCGCTAAACGTTGCATTGCGTCAGCTGCTCGACCTTTATGTTTGTCTGCGCCCAGTTAAATACTACGATGGCGTACCTTCGCCCGTGAAGGACCCAACGACCACAGACATGGTAATATTCCGCGAAAATACCGAAGATATCTATGCCGGTATCGAATGGATGAGCGGAACACCTGAAGCTAAAAAGATGGTTGACTTCCTGCAGAAAGAAATGGCAGTAAAGAAAATCCGCTTCCCTGAGACTTCTTCGATAGGTATTAAGCCTGTATCGGTTGAGGGTACTGAACGCCTTATCCGTTCTGCTATAGATTATACGATTAATAACGATTTACCATCCTTAACCTTCGTACACAAGGGAAATATCCAAAAGTTTACCGAAGGTGGTTTCCGCGACTGGGGATATGCCCTTGCAAAACGCGAATACGGTGCAGTTGAAATAGACGGCGGCCCTTGGTGTTCGCTTAAAAATCCGAAAACAGGTAAGGAAATCATTGTAAAAGATGTGATTGCCGATGCGTTCCTTCAACAAATTCTTACACGCCCTGCCGAATACTCGGTAATTGCTACCTTGAACCTGAATGGCGACTATATATCCGATGCACTGGCTGCCATTGTAGGCGGTATTGGTATTGCACCGGGCGCAAACATCAACTATATTACAGGACACGCTATATTTGAAGCTACACACGGTACTGCACCTAAATATGCAGGCAAGGACCAGGTAAACCCAGGCTCTGTAATCCTTTCGGGTGTTATGATGTTCGAATACATGGGCTGGAACGAAGCTGCACAGCTGATTGTAAAAGGCTTACAAGGTGCCATTAAGAACAAACGCGTAACCTACGATTTCGAACGCCTCATGCCAGGTGCTACAAAGCTCAAATGTTCGGAGTTTGGAACTGAGATTATCAGTAATATGTAAAGATATTGGGCCATTAATCAATCTAATTAATTAACCATAAAACATCAATATTATGCTAACACAAAAAGTAGAAGCAATTTTGGTAGAGCAAATCGAAAAAGAAGGTTACTCATCGAACCTTTACCTTGCCATGGCATCGTGGGCCGAAGCTGAAGGCCTCGAAGGAATCTCGCAATGGCTCTACGCCCAGGCTGAGGAAGAACACATGCATATGCTTAAATTGGTGCATTATGTAAATGAACGTGGCGGAAAAGGCATTATTCCTGCATTTAAACAGCCACCTGTAAGTTTTCCCTCTGTTCTTGATTTGTTTAAAGAAGTGCTGAAACACGAACAGTTTGTATCTGCCTCAATCAATGAGATTGTAGCCGTTTGTATTGCCGAAAAGGACTTTACCACACAAAACTGGGTACAATGGTACGTAAACGAACAGATTGAAGAAGAAAAGAACGCTCAGGCTATTCTTGACAAGCTGAAACTCATTGGCGATGGCTCACTGTACATGTTCGACCGCGATATTATAGGTATGCGCGGTGCTGCTGGTACAGGTACTGCTGAATAAAGTATTTTGAAAATTAACGCAAAGCCGTAATGGCGCTAAATATTGGCGTTGTTTCGGCTTTGTGTTTATCTCATTCAAGTTATAAACAAACAGGCAACTATCAATGAAACCTCAAATCTCTAACCTTTATCCCAAAGCACTTCTATTCGTGCCTATTTTATTATTCTGCTTAACTCATCTGCATGCTAAAGATGTGGAAGTTGAGGGATTTTACATCAAACGAAACGGCGATACCATCCGGACCAAATTCTTCTTACCGGTTTATAATGTTAACAAATTTGATGAATCCAATAGCGAAAAGAATAGCGATGAATTATATTCAAAATATACCTATTCAGCAGAGTGGCTTCCAAATTTCAAAAGAATACAATGGAGAATCTCTACCACTTCGGACAATGAAAATAAGTTAATGCCATCCGATTGTTCCTCTTTTCAATTTACTTACGGACCAGATACTTTCAGGTATATTTCCTGTCCCAACTGGTTATTTTCTAAAAAAAACAATTACCTGTACTCCTATTTCCCTGATTCCATTTTTATACTAGTGGTAATTAGCGGCCCAATAAGTCTTTATCAATATTACGAAAACAAAGAAATAGTTGATCCAACTAAAAAATACCCCGACTACCCCGGGTTTCATTATAATAAGTTAAAATATCTCCTAAAAAAACCGGAAGAACAATCTTTCTTACCTTACAATGAAAAGTTCTTTAAGAAACAT
Organism: Bacteroidales bacterium; assembly: GCA_036261135.1. Lineage (GTDB taxonomy): Bacteria > Bacteroidota > Bacteroidia > Bacteroidales > JAAUTT01 > JAAUTT01. The sequence continues at coordinate 11,557 of DATALJ010000049.1, read as the reverse complement.
ATTAAAGAATATATTGCTGATTCGCCATCCGTGCTTACCAAAATTGAGTTTGGTAAATATAAAGCTTCCGATATTGTTGAAATAATAAAAGATTACAATGGAAGCTGTATGAGAAAACTACATTAAATCCGTTCGGCATTTCTCATTCATCGCACGGGTTATCTTCTTGCAAATCGAAGCAGAATTTCTATATTTATGTATGGAAACCGAACTCCGGACAATACGGGAAAACCTCATAAACAAAGCCTTGTTCTTTGGTGTTCTTTTTATATATCCTATCCTGTGTGCATCCATAATTCGCGTATATTTCCTGGGATGGTCCTCGCTCTTTTATTTTCATATTGCATTTGCCATTTCCCTTACTTTGTTGTACATCCTTCGTAAGGAAATCCTGCTCGAAACCAAAGTTTTTCTGTTCTCGCTGGTTTTCTACTTGTTTAGCTTTGTAGGTTCGTTGTATTTTGGGCTTGCAGCGGGATTATTCTTTTATGTTTTTGTGGTAATAATAAACACGGTTATTTTAGGCCAGAAAAAGGGAATTATTGCGCTCCTGGCTGCTTTCGCCGGGTTAGTGGTCGCTGCGGTGCTTCATTCTTCGGGCTTGCTGAAAGTTATTACGAATCTGAATGCCTACACCGCCAGCTATATTTCATGGATAAGCTACATCGTGGCCTTTCTGTTCGTTTTTATTGTAAGCATACTTACCATTGGGGTATACATTAAATTCTTTCTGAAAAACATGGAGGCGCTGAGAATAAAAATTGCTGAGCACGAAAATACAGTGGATGAATTAACGCTGGCAAAAGCTATATTGGAAAAACAATATAAGGACTTACTTCAGCTCAATACGCAATACTTAGAGGCAAAAAATAAGGCCGAAGAAAGTGATAAACTTAAAACGGCATTCCTCCATAACATATCGCATGAAATACGCACTCCCATGAATGCCATTATGGGATTTGTTGAAATACTGAACAACCCAGGCCTTACCGAAGAGAAGAGGAATAAGTATTCAGCAATAGTTACAATGAACTGTAACCATTTACTTACAACAATTACAGATATTGTAACCATTTCGACACTCGAAACCCAACAGGAAAAAGTTAACCTTGAGCAAGTACATATTAACCATCTGTTATCCGATCTGATGCAGATTTTTGAACCTCAGGCGAAATTGAAAAACCTGGAACTTAAGATAAAAAAAGCTTGACCGATAATGGTTCAATAATTTATACGGATAGTTACAAGATTACCCAGATACTAATCAAGCTACTATCCAATGCGTTGAAGTATACTCAGACGGGATATGTAGAATTGGGATATCTACTGAAAAACAACATGCTCGAATTTTCTGTAAAAGATACCGGAGCAGGAATACCTGCTGAATTTCAAAAAAAGCTATTTCAACATTTCAGCCAGGCCAATGTGGATAGCTCCCTGATGAGAGGAACTGGCCTGGGCTTATCTATTTCTCGAGGATTTGTTAAACTTCTTGGAGGCAAAATTCGGGTTGATTCCGAACCAGGCAAAGGGTCTGTCTTCTCGTTTACCATTCCATACCGAACCGTGCTGTAGCACAACAACTATGGCGTCTGTAAGCCAGGTAATTATATATTAAATTGGCACATTTGTTCATTAAACCTTATCTTTGCCTAAAAAAGAGCATGCGTTTATTATCCCTATTTATTACCCTTTGGTTAACCTCAACAATAGCAGCACAAACCCCAACCACCCCTGCTAAAACCGAAAAATCAGGTTCTTACAAATATCTGCTCTACTTACCCGATAAATACAAAGACGACAAAGACAAACCCTGGCCGCTGATCATCTACCTGCATGGAAAATCGGCATGCGGCAATAATCTTGCTAAGGTACGCCGCTATGGTCTTCCCTTTTACCTCGACAGGGATATGAAAGTAGATGCTGTTGTTGCTGCGCCACAATGCCCTATGGGCAAAAACTGGGTTACCGATAACTGGTTCATTACATTTCTCGACGATATAAAGAAAAAATACCACATTGATGAAAACCGGATATACCTTACAGGCATGAGTCTTGGCGGATTCGGCACTTTCAGCCTGGCCATCAAATACCCTGATTTATTTGCAGCCGTTTCGCCGTTCTGTGGTGGTGGGCAACCGCAAACCGTAGCCCCGATGAAAGATGTACCCACATGGGTATTCCATGGCGACCGTGACGAGCAAGTTCCTTTGCGCCGTTCGCAGGAAATGGTGGATGCCATTAAGAAATGCGGCGGCAATCCTAAATTTACCATACTTAAAGGCATGCCACACGACATCCACCGCAACTATAATAACCCGGAACTATACGAATGGATGCTCAGCCACTCGAAAAACGGACCGGTGTATGCCACCAAAGTGCCGGAATTGAATACCGACACAACCATTAAGGCCGAAGTGGTTGCTAAAGCCCCTAAAGAAGCACCATTACCCAAATCGAAAGCGCAAAAACAAAGACGCAGGAAAGCTGAACAAGCTAAAGAAGAAGAAAAGATAGAAGAATCGGAAAAGATGAAGTTTAAGTTCGAGTGACTTTGTATATGCGGTCAGGAGACTGCAACTTAACACGGCAATCCTGTAAGCGTGGGACTCGCCGATCAGCTCTGTAGCTGCTTACTTACGGTTAGCCAGGGCGATTTATATGGTCTGGCGTGGCATTGGCCCCCGAAGTCTTATTAGATGGTTAATGTTTGATTTTCGAGGGATTTTGTCTATTGTCCCAGAATGTTATTAACTCTATTTCCTTTTTCTTTGGTTTTACTCTGTAATAAATACTATTAAGTTCGGTTATATACCCTTTCCTTACGGTTTTCTTTTTCTTCGAAGCTTTAAACATGTAAGGATTTTCTTCAATTAGAGCTATGGTTTGTTCTGTTTTATAAATAAAACTTTCTACTTCTTTTATTGTCCACTTTTCTGATAAGTATTCGAGGATCTTAAAATAAGTCAGGCGGGCGTTTGGGGTCCAACTAATTTTCATTAGCCAAGGTTATATTTTGCTCTAACCTCTCTCATAACTTCTTCATGTGTGATAAGTTCCCCCTTGTTAGCTTCTGCCAAGCCCTTTTCAATAGATTGGCGTTCAGCTTCGCTTATTTCATCCCACCAGTCTTGTTCTTTCTCACGCCTTAATACTTCTTCCACCCTTTTCAGTGTTAAAGGTGTCTGTGTATTAAGAATGAGTTGCACCAATTCTAATTTTTTGGCTTGTAAGTTCATAACTGTTTACATTTTTTACAAATTTAACGTTTTTCGATCACTTTTATTTGTATTTCAATGGGTGATATTTCTCAAATTTTATTCTTCAGGAATAAATGCAACAGCTTCCACTTCGACTAAATAATCAGGATGCGCCAATGCGGCAACAAAAATACCTGTAATGGCGGGAGGGTTTTTCAGCGTGCCCAGGTATTTGCGTGAAGCCTGAAACCCTCGCGATAAATCTTGTCCCTGGACAATGAATATGGATAATTTTATAAGGTTATCGAAGGTTGCTCCACTGGCCGAAAGTGCTGTTTGCAAATTCTTCATCACTTGCTCGGTCTGTTCAGCAATATCTCCTTTGCCAATTATTTCTCCCTGCGCATTTACGGCATTTTGTCCGCCAACGTAAATGGTCTTTCCTTTACCCTGTGTGATCACAACTTGCGAAAATGCAGGGTTTTTCGAAAGTCCATCCGGATTGATATATTGTACTTTCTGACTCATATTTCTGTTTTTAATCTGTTTATCTGTTGAATTTTGTCCATGCGACGGTATACTGAATACGAAGGTAAGGAGCCCGATTAATACGATAGAAAGTGTCGTCTTCATAGTCCCGCGATTTAATGTAAGCCAATTTAGTACTCCAAAAGGATGGACCTCTGCCATTTTGAAAACATATTAGCAATGGTATTTGTTCGGCCATTCGGAGTAAACCGGAACATAATACAGGGGTTCCGCAGGCGCTGGATTCACCCTTCGGCTCCTTAACCTACATACTAAGGTTAGCTGGAGGACAAGTTCGCCCTTGATCCATACGACTCCATCCGGAGCCGAGTAAACGTCAGTCGCGATCGTTTCCAAAGACATGTGACTCCTCCGGAGTCTTTTATCTTCATAGATTGTGTGAAACGGTTATCTTTCAACCTCGGAGAGATTGCATGTTTATAGCTTATAATGACTAAAAGAAAAATTGCCCGGGATCAATCGTTTAACGATTGGATACCTTGTGCTTTAAGTTTTTCAAGATGATCTTTCATTGTCTGGACCTGCTCAGCCGGATGTCCCTGCCAAACCGTAACTTCTCCAACTACCCTGAACGGTTTGTCCGAACGATAGGATTTTGTGGGATTACCCGGGAATTTTTTATCGGTGAGGTCCGGGTCGTTCTCGATTTCACCTGTTGGTTCTACCAGATAAATGCGTTCCTGTCCTTCTCCCGATGCAAGTTCTGCACCCCATATCGCAGCGTCTAGTGTCGCCGTCAGGAAAATGTATTTCGCATTTTTCTTTTGTCCGTAGTTCGAGTTGAAACCAACTTCTACCAGGTCGCCCACTTTTAAGTCGGCCTTGGTACCATGAAAATAGGTTTGGGCGAAAGGAGTTGCGCCTTGTATGCTCGATTTATGATCGTGTTTATTTGGCTCCATTGTATATTTTTTTGTACTACTCATACAGCTCGGTATTGCATTTTGCTACGAAGCGGATCTGCTATTTCCGAGCCTGCGGGGACTTATCCATTGCGCATTCCTAATAGATAAATGGAATAAGCATTTTTGTCCTTTTTGCATATGCTTCGTAATCTTTGCCATATTTCTCTTTCAGATGTTCATCGAGTTTTGGAGCATTGTAAAAGGCAAAAAAACAAAACAGAAAAACAGGGATGGTTGCTGACCACCAGTTTTTTGTAATTAGGGCATACGCAGTTACCCATAATATATCGCCGAAATAATTGATATGCCGGGAATATTTAAAAAATCCCTGCGTGTATATTTTCCCTTTGTTTTCAGGGTTCTTCTTCCATTTATCCCTTAAAATTTCGCCTCCGCTGTTTAATACACAACCCATTATAAACAATACAACGGCAAAATAATCCAATCCGTCAATCGACTTGAGAATCGGTAACACAAACAATGGAAATCCAATAAAATAAAGCGCAAATGCTAATGGAACGCTTACGCTTTCTTCCCATGGAATTTTTCTCTTCAATAGAAATACCATCATGTAAGCAAGGCGGAAGAAAATAATCAGATTAAAAATGAAGATAATAACCCTTCTGTCGATCATACCCGCGGAATTGGTTATACCCAACGTGTTTTCGATCCAGTTTCCTCCCCTTTCGAACAAAATCCAATAGGATAGCCACAGTAACAAAATCTCTATAAAATGGATTACTATTTTCTGTGGAATGCTTTTACTTTTTTGCCCGTACAAGTCCATTTTATATTCTTTAATTAATGCTGGATGCCTCTATAATGAATGCGTTCAGCAAACGTAGTTTGATAAGAATGCTCCGATTCATTTTTTGTTCAATGAAAACGCTGACAATCCATTCCGCAATCGCCCTGCATATCGGCATTTTCAATCTGAAGGGTGGTATGGTTTATTCCAAACTCATGTTCCAACTCGTGCTGCAAATCGCCGATAATGTTGGCTTTTATTCCATCCTGCACGGTGAGGTGAGCGGTGAGCGCCACCTTTGTTGTGCTCATCGCCCAGATATGCAGGTCGTGTACCGCTTCCACCCCATCCTGTGCCAGTAGAAACGCCCTTACCTTTTCGAGATTGATGTGTTTGGGAACGGCATCCAAAGCCAAATCTACCGAATCGATAAACAGGCGCCATGTGCCCCATACAATTACTAATATGATAACAAAGCTGGTGATGGGATCAATCCATTGTTTTCCCGTGATGCTGATTAACCATCCGGCAACAACAACCCCAAGCGAAACGCATGCATCGGCAGCCATGTGAAAAAACGCCCCTTTGATATTCAGATCTTCTTTTTGACCTTTCATGAATAGCAGAGCCGTAATGGTATTGATTACAACACCTATGGCAGCTACAAGCATAACCTTGGAGCCAGCCACCGATTCAGGATGTTTTAATTTACCAATAGCATCCCAGGCAATCATTGCAACTGCACCAAACAATAGCAATGCATTGAGAATAGATACCAGAATGGTTGTTTTACGTAATCCATAGGTGTATTTGCCTTTGGGTTTTACGGTTGCCAGCCAGGTTGCAGTCCATGCAAATACAAGGCTAAGCACATCGCTGGCGTTATGCCCTGCATCGGCAAGTAAAGCAGAAGAATTGGCTATGAGGCCATATATTATTTCGATAGCTACAAAAGCAACATTTAAACCAATCCCAATAGCGAATGCTTTGCCATAGTTAAGAGGTTCCGAATGCCCGTGTTGATGATTATGCGAATGTGCCATATGAATAATAATTGATGATGCCACAAAGTGTATGCCACTGCATTTATACTGCCATAGCGGTAGTCGGATGTGCGGTCTCGAGATCGCGCAGATCCGCTCCGTAGCTTAAAAGCTACGATCAGCTGCACTGTTTATTTGCCCTCAGCTGGTGCGAGTTTAATCACATTCACCGAGTTAACAGGAAGGGAAATTTGGAACGAACCAGTAACTACACCCAAATCTTTTGTTTTAGGTGTTATGGCTTCATTGTAATAGAAGTTTTTCACGTTGGGTGCCGAAGAGTAAAAATTCTGGTCGCCTTGGTTTTTAATGGAAGTATCATCCGAAGTGAGGTATTCCAATGTAACCTGGTAGTTTTTATATGCTCCGCCTACAATCTGAACCGTCGTTTCCTTGGCCACATTTTCCGAATTGACTATCTTCACATAGATAACCCCAGTTTTGGTGTCGAGGGTTGGCGATGTGTAGACTTTTGTATCTTCTGACTGATCGGCAGTTTTATAGAACGGAGAAATTCCGATGGCTTTGTTTCCTATGTTACTGGCGAACATAGACATGTAATAATAGTTGGTGGTACGCCAAAGACCGCGGTTATCAAACCAGATCAGGTTTGAACTCCATTTACCGAACCCTTTTTTACAGAACAATGGCGCATAAGCAGCCATAACAACCATATCCGAATTACGTTCAAGCCCTGTAGAATAAGCAGCTTCGGCAAGTGTTGATATGTAAGCGTTGTTTGTGGTATTGTTTGCAAATTCTCCAACAAATACACGGGTAGGTTTTTCTCTGTCGAACGTTTTGTTTTCACTTCCGCGAACCTTGTCCGAATCGTAACGGTGTGTATTGGTATAAAACCAGTTGTCGTTCGAATAGTAATGTTCATCTACAATGCTCGCCGGATATTTCTGATCGATGATTGTGTAATTGGCATCAAATTCTTTACCCGATGCGCGTGCGCCAGCGGTAGTAATTACGTTGATGTTTGGATATTTCTCTTTCACTGCTTTATAAACAATGTCAAAACGTTCCCAGAATGCGTCACCGGAGTTCTCATTCCCAATAGCCAGGTATTCGAGGTTGAATGGTTTCGGATGCCCGAATGCAATACGTTTTGCGCCCCATTCGGTAGAGGCATCGCCGTTGCAAAACTCAATCAGGTCGAGCGCATCTTTTACATAAATGTCGTAGAACCGTTGCTTTTCTTCTGGGGTACCAATAGGTGCAATGTACGACCGTCCTGCAAACTGGCAGGTCACACCATTATTAATAACCGGAAGAGGTTTCGCGCCAAGCGCTTCGGCCATCAGGAAATATTCGTAGAAGCCAATATGCTGCGAAGTCCAGTATCCCCAATGGTTCCTTACCCCGATCCGTTCTTCCGCCGGGCCAATGGTATTTTTCCAGAAATACTGACCCCAGTAATTCGAGCCTTCCGATGCACATCCCCCGGGGAAACGCATAAATGTTGGATGAAGTTTTTCGAGCGCTTCGAGCATATCTTTTCTGAAATCGCCAACTTTACCATTTCTCCACAATTGTGAAGCTTCAGGAACCAGGGTTACAAAATCGAGATAAAAGGTTCCGGCTGCTGCGCCCAAAACAACCAAACGACTGTCGACACTGCGTTGAGCAGAAAGTTTACCTGTACATTTTTTCCAGCTATCGGTTAATCCTTTAAATTTTAAAACATTCGAATTGCGCTTTCCAGTTGAATCTTCGAGATAAACACTAATGGCGCCTTTGTAGTCTTTGCCCTGAAGATACAGGCCAAGGTCGTATTTAACCCCCGCATTTACAGCAATAGAAGGAACCTGGGTGTTGTTCGAATAATAGAAACCTTGTCTTTCCGGGCCGCTCTTTCCGATACCAAAACCATTGGCTGCCAAACCGTAACCCTTTCCTGATTTTTCGATATTTACACGAACACAGTATTGCTTATACTTCAACGCATCATCGAATGCGTCGTTCTCGTCGAAATTGTAAAACTTTTTATAGGTAACAAGTGGTTTGTCGTCAACAATGGTAGCTGTACCGCTAGCTCCGCCGTTCTGTACAATCGTCCATCCATAAATGTCAGTGGGCGATTTCGAGAATTCAGGGAATTTTTTACCTGCGGGGCCCACTTCGCCCGCTCCGGGAACGTTGTATGCCTGGAACGAATTATTCTGGATCAGTTGGGCGCTGATACCTCCGTCGTTACCATGATTAATATCTTCGAAGAAAATACCGTTTAATGTTGGACTGATGTCAATCCCGAGCTTATCGACATACAATTCAACACGGTATGATGTGTTAACCGCTTCGGATGAATGTTGTGCAAACGCCGGCGCTTGCTGAATGCCACTTAATAGCGCAATCGCTAATAATACTGATCTGGTGTTTCGTCCTTGTTTCATCTGTAAATAATTTTTGTTTAAGGTCAGATGAACCCCGAAGGGCTCACTGAAAGTAAACTCCATGTATGCTGTTTTAATTGGTATTTAGCTCTGCTGAGCTCGCAAGCTCGGTTGTGTTTAATTCGCAAACATGTTCGTTTCATGTGTTTATTTCTAATTGTATATGCGAGTTAGAGCAAATCCCTTCGGGATAGCTTAGTCTGTTAAGCATAAAATCAAATGTAGATAATTAAATGAAAGGTTAATCTTCCGGCATGAATAATTTAATATTACAAATTGCGCTTAGCAGTTGTATATGCGGTCAGGAGACCGCAACTTAACACGGCGAAGTCAGAGACATTCGCAGAGCAGCTCCGTTACGAAAGTCTACGGATAGTCAAGGCAGCTGCTTCGAAGTCCGAAAAGATAACTGCCGGCCAGGAGAACTAAAAATTAATAACTCAAAGCATCGTTGAGGTTTTTTTTTGGTTTGTACAAATCCCAATGATAAAAAATACCCCTTCAGCATCATGCCGAAGGGGTAAAATTTTATGCCGAACCAGAAGAAATGAGTGTTTGGTAAAATTCATACTTCTCTCCGAACCAAAATCATTTATATATCGATTATAAATACTTTCAGCTAATTTACTTATTGGTTTTAAATGGTTTTATCGAACTGGTGAACTGTATGTATTGAGGAATGGTTTGATATTTATCAAGCACCCCTATTGCCGTACATCCTACCCCGGTAGTCTGGTAGTCGAAATTGAATGTTACACCATCCGATTTGATTAGATCATAGGTGTATTTTGCCTTTGACAAATTTTCGGTGCTGTAATGATAGCAATTAAAATTAAATGGTTTAGCTGCCGAAAACTCAACTCCGATGCCGTTAGTATTTGTCAGTCGCACATAGTGGTTGTCGGTGCGCAAGCCACAATCCTGAGGAATTAAATACGGTACAAACATGGCATCAACTGTGGACTGATAAAGCCCAATACGGTAGCCTGTTTTGCGGTCGGGATAATTCTCCTGCGGCCCACGTCCAAACCATTCAACATTTTGCATTTGGTTATCGAATACCCATTTTGTTCCGATGCGTGGCAACGACATGGGCATTTTTCCTTTCGGATTAATCGTGTGCTGTAAACTAATTTCACCGTTGGGCGAAATCGTATAAATCATCTCGTTTTCGAAGCCCTCCCTGCCTGAATTTCCAAAAAGAGCAGTTTCAAGAATACTGACAATTACATTTTCAGCCTTCTTTTCAACCCCAAATGATTCAAGTTTCGACTTCATTTTATCCAGACCGATAGAATACCATGCATTGGCAACCATCCTTCCGTAGCCCTCGGTTCTGGGAGATATACTAACTGCAGGATTGGTCCAGTCGTCCTGTTCGTTTGCCAGCGGGGCACGCCAAACATTGAGTTGCGCTCCCTGTTTCAGCAATTCGGTACCCATGTATTTCATGGAATACAATTGTCCATTGGCTTTATTAAAGGTATAATCGAAATTTACTCCCGACACATTCAACTGTTGCTCATTCTCTGTCACTTTTAAAGGATTGGTCTGAGGCTGTGCCAATTTTTCATCGGCTGGAACAATCCATGGCATTTCCAATTGATCCCAACACAGTTCAAAACCCTTCGGCGCCCATTGTATAGCTTCCTTCGAATGAAAACTAACTGTTGCCAAATAGATTGCACCGGCTTTGAGCTGAGGCTTTGGGATAGGAAGAACGTAGATTTTTTTGGCTTCCGGTTCTACATCCACCTCCAATTTTCCGGAAGCTATTGATATTCCGTTTTCTTCCAAATTCCAACGTGCTTCAAGGGCATTCGTATTGGTAAAAAAGTTTCTGTTCTGCACTTCAATTTCCATTTTTTCGGCATTGCTCCACTTTACAGAAATGGGTTGAGCCGACTTTTTCATTTGCCACATTTCAGGCTCCGGAACCCGATCTGGAAAAATACTTCCATAGGTACGCGCGCCAATTCCATAGCTGAAAAACTCGCCTTCGTTTTGCTCCTGTTCAAAATCGAGCCACAAAGCTGCACGATTTTTCAAGTCGGGTTTTGCTGCAAATAAATCATTGATTTCAATCGCCTTGGGAAAAATGCCCACCTGGTCTATAATGGCATCGCATAAATAATTGGATAAATGCTGACCATGTCTCTCGGCATTCTTGCCCACATTAAGCGGAAAAGGAAAATTGGTAATTTTCCCGGTGACCGGCTCTTCAGCCACCTTTTTGTTGTCGATAAATAGTGATATCGACTTCCCGTTATAAATACCTGCCACGTGATGCCAGTTTTGTGTCCAATTGTTGGGTAATTCACCACGGACAACTGTTTTCTTCGAAGTGTAGACATAGAACTCGAGCGAGCTGGCACCACTTTGCTGCAAGCCAAATTGATTGTTTCCTTTGGTGAGTAATGTTCCACCCATTTTCATTAAATCGCGTGGAAAAATCCAAAGCGAAACCGTTAGTTCATCACCAGAGATTTCAATATTTCTATCCTGATAAACTTCCACCCACTGATCGTGACCATTCAGATCGATACCTTTTCCATCGTGTCCGGCAACCAGCTTGGCGCGTCCCATGATGTGCGTTGCTACCTTGTTGGGTGAGGAATCGGTCAATTTGCGAACTGGCTCGCGCAAGCCCGGACTCACGAAATCCCAGATTGCTCCGCCCATGATGCGTGGATACTGATAAATCACATCCCAA